>JBIOZO010000115.1:0-2377 GCA_044871215.1 Gaiellaceae bacterium
AAGAGCGACGAGCCGGTGGCCGAGCCATAGCCCCAGCACGCGAGCGAGGCGAGGCCGCCCGCGGCCGGGCCGGCGAGGGCGACGTACGCGTTCCGCAGCGGGTTGAGGGGCGAGTTCTTGATCGCCACGTAGGCGCCGAGGAACGGGATGAACCGCGGGATCGAGACGTCCAGCCCCTGCCGGCGCGCCTCGACGAAATGGCCCAGCTCATGGACGAGGATCAGCGCGACGAAGCCGACGCCGAACTTCCAGCCCCAGATCAGTGCGTAGGCCCCGATCGAGACGAAGAGGCCGAGGAACTTGAAGGTGAAGACGCCGAACTTGACGACCAGGCCAATCACGACCACGATTGGCGCCCACGCCTTGCGCAGCATGCTCTTCCAACCCGGCTCGGGATGGATCGGCTCGTAGCCGCGGAAATCGGGCTCGAGCTCAGGCCCGGGCGAGAGCTGGCTCACGAATCCCATCGTAGCCACGTGAGTCGCTGGAAGAACCAGGGATTCGCTGCCGTCCCGTAGAAGGGGGCGCCCACCCCCAAGCCGTCTACCCGAAAGGAATCTCGATGCGAGCACTCGCGCGCTTCCTGCGCGGCAACACGATTGCCATGCTGGCGCTCTTCATCGCGCTCGGCGGCACGACCTACGCCGCCACGGCTCTGCCGAAAAACAGCGTCGGCACGAAACAGCTGAGGAAGAACGCCGTCACGTCCGTGAAGATCAAGAGCGGCAACGTGACGAACGGAAAGATCGCCAAGAGCGCCGTCACCGGCGCCAAGGTCAAGGACAACTCGCTCACGGGCGCCGACCTGCTCGAGTCGAGCCTCGGCCAGGTCCCGTCGGCAGCATCGGCCACCACCGCCGCCACCGCGACGAACGCGCTGAGCCTCGGAGGCGTGGCAGCCGCGGGCTACACGAAGAACGACTGCAGCTCGACGACAGGACAGATCAAGGGCTTCGCCCGCGTGCTGGCGAGCGCGACCTTCTCGGCGACCTTCACCACGACCGGGGTGACCGGCTACAACTGCTCCGGCGGGACGGTCGAAGCCAGGCGAGTCGCCACCGGCCACTACCGAGTGCGGTTCAACGGCACGTCGCTGACGCAGGGTGTTGGCACCTCGCAGGATCCCGATGCCGGTTTCAACTTCGACTTCGTCGTCATGGGCCAGGTGGCTGGGACCCCGCCCGAGTTCGACGTGTGGGTGATCCATCACGACGGAAACGCGGAGGACCAGGCCTTCAACGTCCTCGCCTTCGCCTAGGAGCATCTTCATCGAGGGATGCCGGCTCGCCGCGCGCTGCGGCCGGCCGGCATCCCTCGTTCCAGGGTGCCCGTTCGAGTGATGCGCTCCGATAACCGCGTGCATGAGCGCCGTTGTCCGGGTGCTCTGTGCGGCAGCCGTGTTGGCTCTGCTCGCCGCGCCGAGCGCGAACGCCTCCACGCACGTGGCGCGTCAGCTCGCGCTGCTCCAGCGAGCCGGCATCCAGGCGCCGCGCGTGGTCAAGCCGGTTCTCCGCCGAACGCAGTCCGTCGACGAGCCGGCGCTGGCCGACACCTACCAGCCCGGGGTCGCCTGGGAGTGGCAGTGGGACGCAGTGCGCCTGAACGAGGTGCCCGACTGGGCCCTGCGGGCGTCGGCCGGCGTCAAGATCGCCGTCGTCGACAGCGGCGCCGACGTCGACGCGCCCGACCTGGCCGATAAGGCGCCGCAGACCTGGAGCGTCCTTTCGCGGGGCACGCGCGTGAAGGACAAGCTCGGCCACGGCACCTTCGTCGCCTCCCTTGCCACCGGCTCGGTCACGAATGGGACCGGCATCTCCGGCTTCGGCGGTGACGCGCCGCTGCTGGCTGTCCAGGCGATCGACGCCGACGGCTATATCACGGACGTCGACGAAGCGGCCGCGATCGTCTACGCAGTCAGGCACGGCGCCAAGATCGTCAATCTCTCGATCGGCGGCAACGAGACATCTCAGATCGAGCAGCGGGCCATCCGTTGGGCCGCGCGGCGCGGCGTGCTCGTCGTGGCGGCGGCCGGTAACGAGCACGAGGAGGGGAACCAGCCGGAGTACCCGGCGGCGCTCCTGCAGCCGCTCGGCTCTCACGGCCGGGGCGGGATCGGCCTCGCGGTCGGTGCGACTTCGATGAACGGCAAGCGGGCCTACTTCTCGAATACCGGCTCGTACCTCTCGCTCGCCGCGCCGGGCCACAACGTATTCGCGGCCGAGTCGGCCGACGCGCCGTGGCCGCGCGCGCAGCTGCCGTGGGCCTCGCCCGGGTACTACGGCTGGGCGAGCGGCACGTCGTTCGCGGCGCCCGAGGTGGCCGGCGTCGCCGCGCTCGTCTGGGGCGCGAACCCCAAGCTCACCGCGCGGCAGGTCGC
>JBIOZO010000116.1:0-4294 GCA_044871215.1 Gaiellaceae bacterium
GCCCGCGTCGTAGACGCTGACGACGTTCGGGTGCGACAGCCGGGCGGCCAATCTGGCCTCGCGCAGGAACCGCTGCCTCAACGCGGCATCGCCCGCGAGGTTCTGGGCCAGGACCTTCACCGCGACCGGGCGGTGCAACTCCTCGTCCACGGCGAGGTAGACGGTGGCCATGCCCCCGTGGCCGAGCGGCCGCTCCAGCCGGTAGCGCTCGTTCACGGCTCGCGCTCGTGCTTCTCGTGATGGCCGTGGCGCTTCGACTTCTTCCGCGGCTGCACGACCGGCTTCGCCACCGCACACGTGGCAAGCCGGGCGGCGAGCGTGTTGGCCGCGGAGGTCAGCGGCTCCTGCCAGCGCTGCGGGATCCGGCGGATCGAGGCGATCACGTCGTCGCGGAAGCGAGCGGCAGCGTCGCGCGCCTCGCAGGTGCCCGGTGTGAGCGCCGCGACCGCGTCGGCCTCGGCGGCGAGCCTGGCGGCCACCCCGGCCGGAATCCGAGGAAGCGGCGGCGGTGGCGGAGTAGCTTCGTGCCCACCGCCGCAGGCCGTCAGGAGCAGCGCGCTAGACGCCGTGAGCAAGCCGTTGCGCCAGCGCATCGGGCAACTCCCTCTCGCGGATCTCCGCCTGCGTGCTTGCCACGTCGTACTCGACGCGGCGGAAGCTGGCCGTCTCGCGGTCGAAGTCGAGCAACAGCCAGGCGGCGCGCCGGTCGCCGTCGCGGGGCTGGCCGACCGAGCCGGGGTTGATCAGCCGTCGGCCCGGGCCGAGCGACAGCTCCGTCCCGCAGGCGGCGAGCCCGCCGTCGACCACGTCGTCCTCGAGCGTGATCGTCAGCGGCACGTGGCTGTGGCCCACGAGCACGAGCGGCGAGCCGGTCAGCTCGAACGCCGCCCGCGCGGCGTCCGCGGACAGCACGTACTCCCAGACAGGGTCGCGCGGGCTGGCGTGGAAAAGCTCGACGCGCTCGCGCTCGCCCTGCGGCCGCAGCGACTCGAGGAAGGAGCGCGACCCCTCGGCCAGCACGCCTCGCGTCCATCGCGCGGCGGCGACCGCGTCACCGGAGAACTCCTCGAGGTCGATCTCCCCGAGCACGCCGAGATCGTGGTTCCCCGCAAGGCAAATCGAGGCTCGTCGCTCCACCGCAGCACAGCACGGGTTCGGCCGCGGTCCGTAGCCCACGAGGTCGCCGAGACACCAGAGCTCGTCTGGCTGTTCCCGCTCCACGTCCTCGAGCACGGCCTCGAGCGCGTGCCAGTTACCGTGGACGTCCGAGATGACGGCCACCCGCTTCGCCAAGGCGTCAACCTTAGTGGCCCTCGCAGCGGGCTGGATCGCGGCCGCCTGGCTGCTGACCAGGACGACCGTCCCGGGCGATCTGCACGCTCCGCACGTCAACGCCGGAGCGGTGTTCCCGGCGGGGATCCTGCACCGCAGCGCGCGCTACGACGGCCTGTTGCGCTGGCTCTGGCTCGCCTCGACGCTCGTCGCGCTCGCCGCCCTCAGTCTGTTCGCGTGGTTCGGGCCGCGAATCGCCGCTGCGTGGCAGCTCGGGCGCGTCGCGACCGGCGTGATGGTCGGCGCGGTGACGACGCTCGGCGTCTGGGCGGTCGGGCTCCCCTTCGGGGCGGTTTCGCTCTGGTGGGGCCGGCGCTACGGCCAGGACACGCAGGGCTACCTCGCCTGGGCGCTAGAGCAGTGGCCGGCGCTGCTCGGCCAGGTCGTCGGCCTGACGATCGCGCTGACCGTCCTGATGCTGCTCGCGGGCCGCTTCGGGCGCCGCTGGTGGCTCGTTGCCGCGCCGCTGTTCGTCACGGCAGGCGCGGTGCTCGTGCTCGTGCTGCCGTGGGCCGAGACGCTCGGCACGCGCCCGCCGCGTCACACGCCGCTCGCGGCTCGCCTCGGGCAGCTGGCCAGGGAGGAGGGCGTGGGCGGGACGCCGGTTCGGATCCAGGACGTGCACGACGAGACGACGGCTGCAAACGCGGAGGCGACCGGGATCGGCCCGTCCGCGCGCGTCTTCATCTGGGACACCTTCCTCGACGGCCGCTACTCGAATCGCGAGATCGCGGTCGTCGCCGCTCACGAGTTCGGGCACGTCGCCCACCGGCACGTCTGGAAGGGCCTCGCCTGGTCGGTGCTGCTGACCGTCCCCGGGTTCTGGATCGTGGAGCGGGTGACCCGCCGCCGCGGCGGGCTCGAGCGCCCCGAGGTCGTGCCGTACGCACTGCTCGTTCTGGCGCTGATCGGCCTCGTCTTGACGCCGCTCGGCAACGGGGTCTCGCGCCGCTACGAGGCCGAGGCCGACTGGGCGGCGCTGAAGGCGACCCGCGACCCGACCGCCGCCGAGAGTGTCTTCCGCAAGTTCACCCGCTACGACCTGGTGCAGCCGAACCCGCCGCTCTGGTCGTACGTCTGGATCGACAACCACCCGACGGTCGTGCAGCGGATCGCGATGGCGCGGGCGTACCGCTAGGAGTCGTTGCCTGGCGGCGTCTCGGGGAGGTTCCGGATCCCCTCGCGCGACGACCACTTCGACCACGAGTCCTGCATGGCGTCGAGCAGCTCGCGCATGAAGCGCGTCGACATGTTCACACGGGAGACGACGACGCCCGGCACGTCGCCCTCCTCGACCTCGTGATCGATGCGGGCGAACGTGAGCGTGAACTCGTAGTCGGAGAAGCTGATGTTCGCGAAGTTGGCGTAGACCCCGGCGAGGTGCTCGGGATCGAGATGGATGTTGAGCTGGCGCTCTTGGTCGTCGCCTTCCACGGCCTGAACATACTACGACCGAGGCAGCGCTTTGCGATGCCGCCTCAGGACACGTGGGCTTCGACCGCGTGTCCGTCTGAAATGACCAGTCGACCCGTCAATCGACAGAATCAAGCGCTGTGATCGAGTCGCTCAGCGCGCGCCGGGTGGCGTACGCCATCGCTGCGCTCCTCGCCGTCCTGGTCGGCGGGACGATCGCCTTCCACCAGTCGCTGGACGAGTCCTGGCTGCAGTCGACCTACCGGACGGTGGTGACGATCTCCCTCGCCGGGCTCGACACGGTCCCGGGGAGCGATTCGGCGCGGCTGGTTTCGATCGTGCTCGTGCTGGCAGGGCTGACTATCTTTGCCTACATCGCGACCGTCCTCGTCGAGGGGATCGCGGGGGGCGTCTTCACGGGCGCGATTTCCGAGCGGAGGAGGAGGCGGACGATCGAGCGCTTGAGCGGCCACTACATCATCTGCGGCTACGGCCGCGTCGGCCGCCGCATCGCAGCCGAGTTCCTCGAGGAGGGCGTTCGCTTCGTCGTGCTCGACTTCAGCGAGGACGCGATCGAGGCGGCACGCGAGCAGAACCTTCTGTACATCGAAGGCAGCGGGATCGAGGACGAGGATCTGCAGGCCGCCGGGCTCGAAACCGCCACCGGGCTCGTGGCCTCATCAGACTCGGACGCGGACAACCTCTACATCACGCTCTCGGCGCGCAACGCGCGGCCGGACCTGCTGATCGTCGCGCGCGCCTCTGACGAGGACGCGGCGAAGAAGCTCCGCCTCGCGGGCGCCGACCGCGTCGTACAGCCGTACTCCACCGCGGGCAAGGAGATGGCGAAGCTCGTCCTGCGGCCCCAGGTGGCGGCCTTCCTCGACATCGTCTCGACGAGCGGCGGCCCGGAACTGCTGTTCGAGGAGATCGAGGTGAAGGAGTCCTGCGGCGAGGCGGGCAAGTCGATCCGCGACCTGCGCATTCGCCAGCAGACCGGCGCGATGATCGTCGCGCTGCGCAAGGGCGACGGCACGTTCGACACCACGCCCGAGCCCGACGCGGTGCTCGACGTCGGTGATGTGATGATCGCCGCCGGCACGCCCGAGGAGCTGCGCCGCCTCGAGGAGCTGTTCGCGCCGAGCGAAGCCCTTGCCTGACGCGGTAGGACGCCTGGCGGCGCGCCTCTCGGAGCTGGCGGGCGCGCCCGTCGAGCTGGAGCGACCGAACGACCCGGCCCACGGTGACTACGCGACCAACGTGGCGATGCGGCTCGCGCCGGTGCAGCGCCGGTCGCCGCGCGAGCTCGGCGATGAGCTGGCCGCTGCCGCGCTCGGCCTGGACGAGGTCGAGCGGGCCGAGGTCGCCGGGCCCGGCTTCGTCAACCTCTGGCTCGCTCCGGACTGGTTCGGCGAGGCGCTGGGCGAGATCCTGGCGGCCGGCGCTGAGTACGGCTCCGGAGCGGCCGAGCCTCGCGAGAAGGTGCAGGTCGAGATGGTCTCGGCCAACCCGACGGGGCCGATCACGGTGGCCTCGGCCCGCAACGGCG
>JBIOZO010000117.1:0-16552 GCA_044871215.1 Gaiellaceae bacterium
AAGGTTTTCGTGACGCCGGTGAGGGTGACCTCGGCCATCGCTCAGCCTCCGTTCGAGTGTCGGGCGATCAGGTCGCGGTACCAGAGCGCGCTGCGCTTCGGGACGCGCCGCTGGTCGGCAAAGTTCACGGCCACGATCCCGAAGCGGCTGTCGTAGCCGTGCTCCCATTCGAAGTTGTCGAGCAGCGACCAGACGTAGTAGCCACGCACGTCCACGCCCTGGCCGACCGCGAGCTCGACCGCCGCGATGTGGTCACGCAGGTACGCCACACGGTCGGGATCCTCGACGACGGCCTGCCCGTCGACCGGCGGGTCCTCGAACGACGCGCCGTTCTCGGTGATCACGAGCGGCACGTCGCCATAGTCGCGCCGCAGCCGCAGCAGCAGCGTCGTGAGCGAGGTCGGCTCGACCGTCCAGCCCATCGCGGTGCGCGGTCCGTCCGCGCGCAGCTCCTCGACGGCGAGCGGCCCGTCGCCTGGACGCGCGACGGCAGGTTGGTAGAAGTTGACGCCGAGGAAGTCGATCGGCGCCGCGATCTCGGCCAGGTCGCCCTCGTGGACGAAGTCGAGCGGCCCGACGCGCTCCTCGTAGAGCTCGACCATGTCGGCCGGGTACGAGCCGCGCAGCACCGCGTCGAGGAACCAGCGGTTGCGGTGGCCGTCCAGCCGGCGCGCCGCTCCCGGCTCGCCCGAGACGTGCGTCAGGTCGAGCGTGATCCCGATCTTGCCGTCGTGCCCGCCGGCACGGAACGCCCGCACCGCACGGCCGTGCGAGAGCAGCACGTGGTGCGCGGCGGCGAGCGCGGCGTGCCAGTCGGTGAGGCCCGGCGCCTTCACGCCGATCCCGTAGCCGAGGAACGAGGACACCCACGGCTCGTTGTGCGTCACCCACGAATCGACGAGATCGCCGAGCCCTTCGAAGACGAGCTGCGCGTACTCGGCGAAGCGGTCGACGACCTCTCGAGAAGCCCAGCCGCCTTCGTCCTGCAGGCGCTGCGGGAGATCCCAGTGGTAGAGCGTGGCGAGCGGCGTGATCTCGCGCTCGAGCAGACCCTCGACGAGGCGTCGGTAGAAGTCGAGCCCCTGTCGATTCATGGCGCCACGGCCCTCGGGCTGCACCCGCGGCCAGGCGATCGAGAAGCGGTAGGCGCCCAGCCCGAGTCCGCTCATCAGCTCCAGGTCCTCCGGCCAACGGTGGTAGTGGTCGCACGCCTCGTCACCGGTGTCGCCGTTCGCGACCTTGCCGGGCGTGTTGCAGAAGCGGTCCCAGATCGACTCGCCGCGGCCGTCCGCGTGGGTCGCGCCCTCGATCTGGAAGGCGGCCGTCGCGGCGCCCCAGACGAAATCACGCGGGAACGCCACTAGCCCTTCACCGCCCCGCGCATGATGCCGCCGATGATGTGGCGGCCGAGGACGAGGAAGACGGCGAGTAGCGGGATGATCGAGACGAAGGTGCCGGTGAGCACCAGGGCGTAGTCCTGCACGTAGCCGCTTGCGAGGGTCGAGACGGCGACCTGGACGGTCGGGTTGCGCGGGCTGAGCACGACCAGGGGCCAGAAGAAGTCGTTCCACGTGGTCATGAACGTCAGGAGGCCGAGCACCGCCGCGACGGGGCGCACGGCCGGCCAGACGACGTGGCGGAAGACGCCGAACGTGTAACAGCCGTCCACCCTTGCTGCGTCGATCAGCTCGTTCGGCACCGAGCCGGCGATGTACTGACGCATCAGGAAGACGCCGAACGCCGAGGCGAGGTTCGGCGCGATCACCGCCATCAGGTGATTCGTCCAGCCGAGGTGGACCATCTCGATGTAGAGCGGGATCACGCCGAGCTGGACCGGCACGAGCATCGTCGCGATCACCGCCACGAGCAGGAACTTGCTCCCGCGGAAGCTCAGCTTCGCGAAGGCGAACCCTGCAAGCGCGCTGAAGAGGACGACCGCGATCGTGACGACCGTGGCGACGATCGTCGTGTTGAAGAGCGCCGCCCAGAAGTCGACGTTGACCTCGCCCGAGTTGAAGAGGCGGCTCAGGTTGTGCCAGAGCTGGTTCCCCGGCGTGAGCACGGGCGGCGAGGCAGCGACCGCCGAGTTGTCGTGCGAGGCCACGACGAGCGACCAGTAGAGCGGGAACAACGAGGCGAGCGCGACGAGGATCAGGAACGCGTAGGTGAACGGCCCCGCGGCGCCGAGCCTCCGCGAGAGCGGCCGGCGGCGGTGTAGCCGAGCCTCGTGCGCGACGCTCGCCATCAGCTCTCCGCCGATCGGATTCGCCGGACGATGAGGAAGTTGACCAGCGAGATGACGGCGATCAGGAGGACGAGAGCCCAGCCGATCGCGGCGGCGTAGCCGAAGTCGAACTGTGTGCCGGCGAACGCCTTCTCGTAGAGGTACATGACCACCGTCTGGTACTGGCGCGCCGAGCCGCCGGTCGCGCCCTGCTTGAGCGGCTCGAACAGGTACGGCTCGGTGAAGAGCTGCAGGCCGCCGATCGTCGAGACGATGACGGTGAAGATGATCGTCGGCCGCAGCAGCGGGACCGTGACGTAGCGGAACTGCTTCCATGCCTTCGCGCCGTCGATCGCCGCGGCCTCGTACAGCTCGTCCGGGATGCCTTGCATCGCGGCCAGGTAGATCAGCGCGTTGTAGCCCGCCCAGCGCCAGGTGACCATCACCGAGAGCGCGATCCAGGACGAGAAGCGGCCGGCCTCCCAGTTCACAGCGTGGATGCCGAACTGCCCGAGCACGTAATTGACGAGCCCGTAGTCGTGCGAGAAGAGCTGCGTGAAGATCAGAGCCACCGCGACGAGCGACGTCACCTGCGGCAGCAGGACGAACATCCGGAAGAACGTGCGGGCGCGCAGCTTCGTGTTCAGCAGGTACGCGAGGAAGAGCGCGAACGCGAGCTGCGGGATCGTCGAGATGAGGAAGATCCCGAGCGTGTTCTCGACGGCGTTCCAGAAGTACGAGTCGTGGATCAGCGCCGAGAAGTTGTCGAGCCCGACGAAGCTCGCGTGCGGGTCGAGCAGCGTGCGGTCGGTGAGCGCGACCCACGCCGTGTAGCCGAGCGGGAAGAGCCCGAAGAGCCCGAACAGCAGGAAGAACGGCGAGATGTAGAGGTAGGGCGAAGCCTTCGAGTCGACCCGGTGCAGCCGGCTGCGAACGGTGCGGCGGCTGCCCGCGGCGACAGGAGCTTTCACTGCCGTCTGTTCGCTCACGTCTCCGTCATTTCCTTCGCGCCTGCCGGTAAGGAGCCCGGCTCGAGAGGAGGGCGCATCTCGAGCCGGGCTGTGCCTCACCGTCGGGGCAAACTTCCTACGAGACCGCCTTGACGTCCTTGAGGAACTGCTTCCAGGACTTGGCAGGGCTCTGCTTGTGCTGCTCGACGCGCTGGATCGCGTTCGAGACAGCGGTCTGGATGTCGCCCTGGTGCGGGCCGAGAACCTGCGGCTTCAGCTTCATCGCCGAGGCCCCGAAGATCTTCCCGACCGGGGCGTTGCTGAAGAACGGGTTCTTGAAGCCCAGGACAGCGGGGCTCTTGAGCAGCTTCGGCTGGCTCGGCAGGTTGCCGGTCTGCTTGAAGATGTACGCCTCGGAGGCAGGCGACGTCAGGAACTTCGCCAGGTCATAGGCCTCCTTCGTGTGCGAGCCCTGCTTCGGGACGGTCAGGAACGAGCCGCCCCAGTTGCCACCGCCGCCGGGAACGGCCGCGATGTCCCACTTGCCCTTCGTCTTCGGGGCCTGTCCCTGGATGTAGCCCATCATCCAGGCGGGGCAGGTAACCGTGGCGAACGTGCCCTTCTTGTAGCCGGTGTTCCAGTCGTTCGAGAAGGCGGCCAGGCCGGCGGTCTGCTTACCCTGGATGCCCTTCATGGTCACGTCCCACGCGGCCTTCACCTTCGGGTTCGAGCCGACGATCACCTTGCCGTGGGAGTCGTAGTAGGCCGGGTTGAGCTGGCCGATGATCGCGTTGAAGACGTTGCTGCCTGCGTCGAAGAACTTGATGCCCTTCGGCGCGTGCTTTTGGAAGCGCTTGCCTACGTTCATGTAGGCCTGCCACGTCGGCCAGAGCTTCGAGACCGCATCGCGGTTCGTCGGCAGGCCGGCCTTCTTGAACAGGTCCTTGCGGTAACAGATCGCAAGGCTCCCGACGTCCGTGCCGAGCCCGATCTGGGCGCCATTCGGCGCGATCGACTGCTGCCACTTCCAGCCGAGCCATTGCTTCTGTAGCGAGTTCGCCCCCAGCTTCTTGAGGTTCACGAAGAGGTTCGGCTGTGACTTGAACTGCGCGATGAAGCCGACCTCGACGGACTCGATGTCGTCGGCGCCTGCACCGACGGCCAGATGCTTGGCCAGGTTCGAGTGGTGGTCGGGGTAGCTCTCGATGTCTTCCTTGATGTCGATGTTCGGGTGCGACTTCTCGTACTTGGCGTAGAGGTCGTGGTAGCCGAAGTCTCCGAACAACCCGACCCGGAGCGTGACGTTGTCGCTGCGGCTGCCCGAGGCCGTGCTCGCGGCGAACGCTGCGGCCGCCACTGCAAGAGCCACGAGCACCGCTGCGAGCGTCGTCGCTCGGCGCCGCGGGGTTTTCAGGAACGTTCTCATCTGTGAATCCGCCTCCCTTTGCGAGATTGACGCGTTGTTGACTCGACTGCCCCGCGGCAGGCGGCTCCTCGGAGCCGCCGCCAAGTCAGCTAGCGCACCTCCTTGTCCCTGAGCGTCAGTGCCCCCGGCGCTCCCTTTGCTCCAGATGAGGCTCGTACCACGAGCCGGGTCGGCACCAGTTCGCGTGCCGGCGGCGACTCGGGGTCTTCGATCATGCGGGCAAGTCCATTGGCGGCCGCCTCGCCGAGCGCATGCATGTCCTGCCGCACCGTCGTCAGCTGCGGCTGGATCAGGGAGGCGAGGCCGATGTCGTCGAAGCCGACGACGGCCACGTCCTCCGGCACGCGCACCCCCAGCTCGTTCGCCGCGCGCAGCGCGCCGGCGGCCATCAGGTCGCTGGCGGCGAAGATCGCCGTCGGCGCCTCGTCGAGCTCGAGCAGGCGCCGCGCGCCGCGGTAGCCGCTCTCGTCGTAGAAGTCGCCTTCGACCACGTAGTCGTCGTCGAGCACGATGCCGAGCTCGGCGAGCGCGTCGCGGTAGCCGTCCAGGCGGTGCGCGCCGGGCAGCGTCCTCAGCGCACCGGTGATGGTGGCGATGCGCTCGTGGCCGAGCTCGTGCAGGTGGCGCACGGCCAACGCGGCGCCCGCGCGGTTCTCGGACATGATCAGCCCGGTGCGCGGCCCGCCGAGGTCGGCGTCGATCGCGACGCACGGAAGCTCGGAGGCCGCGAGCTTCGCGATCTCCGGGTCGCGCCCGTCGAAGCCCATCACGACCGCGCCGTCGACGCCGTGGTGGCCGGCGCGGCGCAGGTACGAGTGCGTGCCGCCGAAGCCGTTCCCCGGCTCCTCGCTCGCGAAGAGCAGCAGGTCATAGCCGAGGGAGCCAGCGCCGTGCTTGAGCCCGACGAGCACCTCCTGGAAGAACGGGTGAAGCAGGTCGGGGTGGCCCGGGCCCGTGTCGAGGATCACGCCGACGACGTGCGAGCGGCGGCTGACGAGCGTGCGTGCCGCCGCGCTCGGGGTGTAGTCGAACTCGCGGGCGAGCTCCAGGATCCGCTCGCGCGTCGCCTCGCTCACCTCAGGCGAGCCGTTCAGCGCGCGCGAGACGGTGGCCACCGAGACGCCCGACTTGGCCGCCAGTTGCTGAATGGTGGTCATTTTCGGAAACGTTTCCGGAACACGATGCGGGCGAGCGTAAACGTTTCCGAAAGGCTTGTCAAGGCATGTCAGCCGCGGGTGAAGGAAACGAGGGCATTTCGCTCGTCGCCGCCCTCGACAGTCTGCTCGAGCACGGTTCCGACCCCGCGCGCGTAGTACTTGTGGTCGAGCACGCCGGGCTCGAGCGGCGTCCATTCCTTCGTCAGCACGGCACCGCCGAAGGCCTTGAACGGCACCTTCACGGCGACGCCCCGGCGCAGCACCGCGAAGTGGTCCTCGGCCTGGCCCTTCGAATACTCCTGCCGCGCCGACTGGCCTACGCGCGGGTGGGCGTACATGAAGATCCCGGGCTTCGCGCCGTCGACGCCGGCGTGCCAGGTGCCCTCGCGCGTGGTGACCCGGCCCTTCGCGTCCAGCTCCGCGGTGTCCTCGCCGAAGTACCAGACGTTGCCGTCCTCGTCCTGGGTGTAGTAGTCGCGCGTGCGCTCCTCGAGCTTCCCGCGGAGGTAGAGCAGATCCTTGACCACGATCGTCTCGGCGCCGTCGATCGTCCGGGTCCGGTGCGTGACCGTCATGACCTCACGCGAGGGCTCGCCGTCCTTGACCCCCCGGTAGCGGTAGACCGAGCCCGGCGCGAGCGGGAACCACTCGTTCGTGACGTTCGCGCTGTACGTGGGGCCGGACGAGCCGCAGCCGGCCGCGAGAAGTGCGAGCGCCGCGAGGGCGGCGCTAGCCGGAGCCTTCCACACGCTCGAGACCGTCCTCGGGAAGCGTCTCCCAGCTCGCGAGGGAACGGGTGTAGATGTGCTTCACCGGCTTGCTGGGCAGCGGGTCGTCGATCGCGCTCAGCCGGATGCTGGCGTCGTCCGACTCCGGCCAGCCGCCGCCGAAGAGGTTCGAACCACAGACCGAGCAGAACGTCTTCGCGCTCCCCTCGTCCGGCTGGTAGGTGCGCAGCAAGTCTTCGCCCTCGAGGATCGTCACCTCGTCGCTGCGCAATCGACCGTTCGCAGTGCCCGCGCCGCCGGAAAGCTTCTTGCACGTGGCGCAGTGGCAGAAGGCGCGGGGCTCGAAGTGGTCAGGCACCTCGAACTTGACTCCGCCGCACTGGCAGCTTCCGCGTAGCGCCATGACCGGAGGCTAGCGCGGCCGTAGGATCCGCCGCATGAAGATTCGTGCCGCGGTGCTGGAGCAGTTCGGCGAGCCGCTCGAGGTGCAGCAGCTCGATCTCGCCGAGCCGCGCGCGGGCGAGGTGTTGGTGCGCCTCGAGGCGTGCGGCGTCTGTCACACCGACCTCTTCACCGCCTCGGGCGCCGACCCGTCGGGCTACTCGCCCACGGTGCTCGGGCACGAGGGCGCAGGAGTCGTCGAAGCGGTCGGCGAGGGCGTGCGCGAGCTCGCGGTCGGCGACCACGTGGTGACCCTCTTCTCGCCGCAGTGCCGCGAGTGCGCGCACTGCCTCGACCCGCGGACGAACCTCTGCCTGGCGATCCGCGAGCAGCAGGGGCTCGGCTACCTGCCCGACGGCACGACGCGCCTCTCGTGCGATGGCGAGCCGGTCCGGCACTTCATGGGCTGCTCGACGTTCGCCGAGGCCACGGTGATGCCGGAGATCGCGCTCGCGAAGGTCTCGTCGGAGGCGCCGCTCGATCGGGCGTGCCTGTTCGCGTGTGGGCTCTCGACGGGCCTGGGTGCGGCGATGAACACGGCGCGCGTGGACGCCGGGTCGACCTGTGTGGTCTTCGGCGCAGGGATGGTCGGCCTCGGCGCCGTTGCGGGCTGCCGGTTGCAGGGCGCCGAGCGCATCGTCTGCGTCGACCTCTCCGAGGAGCGGCTCGAGCTGGCGCGCGGGCAGGGCGCGACCGAGACCGTGGTCGCCGGGCCCGACACGGTCGCGGAGCTCGTCGAGTCGACCGGCGGCTTCGGGTTCGACTACACCTTCGAGGCGACTGGCCTGGTCGCGGTCATGCGACAGGCGGTCGAGGCGGCGCGCATGGGCTGGGGCCTGGCGACGATGTGCGGCGTTGCCGGCAAGGGCGAAGTGCTCGAGGTCGTGCCGCGCTTCCTGATCACCGGCCGGCGCGTGGCCGGCTCGTCGTTCGGCGGTTGCAAGGGCCGCGACCAAGTGCCGCAGCTCGTCGACCTCTGGCTCGCCGGAGAGATCGACGTCGAGCCCTTCGTCTCGCACCGGCTTTCGCTCGACGAAGTGAACCGCGGCTTCGAGCTGATGGAGGCCCAGGACGGCATCCGCAGCGTGATCTCGTTCGCCTAGAGCAGGCGCTGGATCGCCGCGAGCGTCTCGGCGAACTGGGGCGCCTGCGGGTCGATCGGCTCGAAGTGGGCGGCCCGAGGGAGGGTGACGAGCTCGGCCTCGCCCTGTGCCGCCTCCACGTAGCGAACGCTCATCTCGTAGGGCACGGAGTCGTCCTCGTCGCCGTGGATCACGATCTGGCGGGTCCCGAGCGGGAGCAGCTCGAGGGGCGACCCCTCGGCGAAGTGCTCCGGCGCCATGAAGCGGCCCGGCGCGCTCTCGGGGCCCCGGCGCTCGACCGCGTCGCGGACGTCGGAGACCGGCGCGAGCGCGACGACGGGCAAGCCCGTCCGCTTCGCCGCCCAGAGCGCGAGCTGGCCGCCGGCCGAGTGGCCCACGAGCACGGTGCGGCCGTCGTGGTGGAACGGCAGGCGTTCGGCGTAGGCCAGCGCGAGCTCGAGATCCTCGGCAGCGGCCGGCCATTCGCCGCCCGGGTCGCCCACTCGGCGGTACTCGATGTTCCAGCTGGCGATGCCGGCGTCGCGCAGCGCCTCGGACATGTGGCCGGTGTGGATCAGGTTGTACGTCGCCTGCCAGTACCCGCCGTGCAGGACGAGCACGAGCGGCAACGGCCCCTCCCCGGCCGGCACGCGCAGATCGCCGAACTGCTGCGGCCCGGGCCCGTAGACGATCCGCGCGTCGGCGGCAGCCGGCGGCGGGTCGGTCAGCACGTCGTGGCTGTCACGCATCAGCCCGAAACCGCCACGTTCCAGCTGCGGATCACACGCTGCTCGCGCTCGAAGCCGAGCGTGCTGAGCGTGCCCGAGTCCAGCGCGAACAGCCGCCCCTCCGCCGCCCCGAGCTCGAGCCAGCGGGCCGTCAGCACGCGCAGTAAGTGCCCGTGCGAGAAGACCAGCACGTCGCCGTCGATGCCCACGAGCTCACCCACGACCCGGTCGGCACGCGACGCGAGATCGGCCACGCTCTCGCCCCCTTCGGCGCCGTAGCGCCAGACCGTCCAGTCCGGAACCTTCTCCCGGATCTCCGGAGTCGTCACGCCGTCGTAGTCGCCGTAGTTCCACTCGGCCAGGTCGTCGCGCAAGTCGGGCTCGAACCCCGCCAGGCGCGCCGTCGAAAGCGCACGCGTCAGCGGGCTCGACAACACCAGCACGAACTCACGGCCGCGCAGCGCCTCGCCCACCGCGCGCGCCTGCCGCTCGCCTTCCTCGGTCAGCGGCACGTCGGTGCGGCCGGTGTGGCGCCCGGTACGGCTCCACTCGGTCTCACCGTGCCGGACGAGCACGACCTCCACGCGCCGACAGTAGTACGTGAGGGAGCCGCCCCGTCGGGACGGCTCCCCCGGCGCATGGCGGGCTAGCCCTTCTCAGCGGGAGCCATCGGGTAGGTCATGCCTCCGATGAGGATCCCGTCGGCGTAGCCCTCGATCCGGATCATCGCGTCCCTCCACTTCGCGACCTCGGCGGCCGTGAACGGCTCACCCGCCACGAGCCGAATCGACAGGTCGCTGGTCTTCCCGGCCCCGAGCTTGAGCGAGCCACCCTTGATCGGGCTGCCCGAGGCGTTGAGGAGCTCGAGCTTCCAGCCGCGCTGGACGAGCACCCGCGGCAGGGTCGCGACGACCTGCATCCTCGACGCGCGGCGGTTCGGGTTCTTGAGCGTGAAGGGCAGCTTCGAGATGGCCGCCATCCAGTCCTTCGGACCCTTGAACGCGACCGGCACGACGTTGCGCTGGCCGATGTTGTTGTCGTGCGGCACGAGCCGCCACTCCGGAATCGTCTCGCCCGCGGAGAAGTTGCTGACGTTGCTCGCGTCGCCCTTCGCCGAGACGATCATGAACATGCACTCGTGGCCGACCTGGGTCGGCT
Source organism: Gaiellaceae bacterium (assembly GCA_044871215.1). Lineage (GTDB taxonomy): Bacteria > Actinomycetota > Thermoleophilia > Gaiellales > Gaiellaceae > AC-32. The sequence continues at coordinate 9,895 of JBIOZO010000117.1, forward strand.
TCCACTTGAACGGCCCGACGATCTCCTCGACCGCGCTGTTCGGAGCGAGGTCCGGCGCGGCGAGCTGCGCCGTCGCCGTCGGCTTCCAGTCGGTCGGGTAGACGAGGCCGATCGTCGGGTTCGCATGGAAGGCCTTCACCCTGATGCCCTGCGCCTTCTTCGTCCCGCGGTTCTTGATCTTGACGTAGGCGTAGTTCGTGTGGCCGACCACCGGGTTCTGATGCGTCGTCAGGCCGTCGGGGTGGCGACGGTTCCAGATCGCCTGGCACTCCCAGTGAACCGGCTGATACTGGTACTCGCCGTGCCGTCCGTCGTCGATGTAGACGTCGATCGGCGGCGGCTGGCCGGCGGTGCTGACCGGCGGGGTCGTCCCCGCGGGCTGGTACAGGCCCTGCTTCTCGAAGGCCCAGCGGATCACCTTCCCGTACGCGCCTCCGATGTGGCCCTCCGTCGTCCAGTCACCGAGATCGGCCGCGAGCAGGGCCTGGACCCAGCCCTGGTCGACCTTCGGCGGGTTGGTCGCAGGCGTGAGACTGCCGACTGCCCGGAGGATCAGGTACGAGACGAAGCGGGCGGCGAACTTCCGACTGCCGATTCCGACCGGGAGCGCGGCGTCGCCGCCGAGCGAGCGGTAGATGCGGAAGTGCGTCGTCGCGAGGATCTGCTCCGTCGAGTAGCCGCCGACGTCGTTCAGGCCGTACCACGCCCAGCCGTTCACCGGACGGTCGTGGCGCCTTCCGATGTTCACCCACGGGAAGGTCACGAAGCGGTCCGGCGCCGCGGAGATCGGGTCGTTGAGGATCGCCGCGAAGCTGTCGCCGGCGCTGTGCGAGAAGCCGAAGTTGGGCGAGTGGACGTGCGGGTAGAGGATCCCGTGGCCGCCGAGCTCGTGCAGCACGACGCGCCAGTCGCACGCAATCCCAATCGGGTGCGTCAGGTCGTTGAGGTCGGCCAGGGCGAACGCGGTCTGGAGAATGCCGGTGCCTCCGGCCAGGCCGAGGCAGTGGGCGTTGATCACGTTCCCCGTGCCTCCGAAGCCGCGGTGGTCGACCGGGCTCGGGAACGGGGTCGGCCCGAAGTACGACGCGAGGTTGAAGCCCATCCCCTCGACGAGCCGGAAGAACCGATCGCAGTGGTAGTAGGCATTCGCCGCCGCGAACTCGTTCGTCCGTGAGTCGAAGTTGAAGTCGGTGCCGGTCGGCTCGGTCGGCGGCGCCACGGCCGGCGATTCGACGTCGGAGACCGTCACGATCGTGCCCTGAAGGGCCTGCGTGCCGTTCGACGGCGGGTTCAGGCCTTGAAGCGCGACGCTCTTGCGCTTCGGGTTCAGCAGCGTGCTGGCCGCGTTCGGCAGCGGCCCGCTCGGCGCCGTGGTGATCGGGTCCTCCTCGAAGACGAGCGCGCTCACGTCGTCCACGAACGGCCGCAGGTGCAGCACGGCTCCGGTCGCCACGTCGATGATCGCCCGCCAGTTGAGCAGCGGAAAGCGGCTCGTGCCGAGCTGGAAATGCACGACGGCCGAGACGTAGTGACCGTCCTCGACGATCGACGCCGGCAGCGGCGGCAACGGTAGCGACGGGTGATCGTGCGCGACGAGCTCCTCGTCACCCGGCGCCTCCCCCTCGGGCTGGCGCTTCGCCGCCTCGTACTGGTAGACGACCAGCCGCGTGCTGGTGATCTTCAGCGACTTGGCCGCCTTCGAGCCTGGCTTGAGCCCGAGGAGCGAGGCGAGGGTCGGCTGGTCGATCTCCTTGAAGCGCTCGATCGCCTTGGCCGGCGGCCGCTTGGCCGTCAGATCCGGATGACGGGTCGAGCTCGCGGAGACGACGCGGTAGGGGTCGTGCTTGACGTGCACCGCCACGCTCGCCTCCCAGACCGGAAGCCCGAAGTAGGTCTGGTCGTAGGCGACGGTCGTGGTGTCGAACTGCTGCTTCTCCGTGTGGATGCGGAACTCGCTGCCCGCGTCCACGGGCTGGGCCTCGCGCTCGGCAGTGAGGTTGTCGAGCGCGGCAGGCTCGACGCCAAGTAGCTCGGCGTGCTGCTCCAGGTACTTCTGCGCCGCGACCTGAGCCGAGTCGGCGTCGGAGACGATCGGCTCCTCGGGGGTCAGGCCGCGGACGATTCCCTGCTCGTCGGTGTTGACGTAGGTCTGCGTCGCGGAGTCGTAGTGCTGGTGCATCCCGGTCCTTTCCGATCTCTAGCCTCGCTAGAGCTCTCCTCTCTCGAAGGCTGTTGGAGTCGGGCCGGGAGGAGGCGGCGAGCGGGGCCGGGCCACCCTCCGGTGCCAGCACCTCGCTGCTCGCGGCCGAGCCGTTTGCACCATGCGATCGATCCTCGATCGGCATTCGGGCACGACGGCCGCAACTACGTACCCCTTAGTGGCGGACGCTACAACTCTCCGCCGGAGGGGTCAAGACGGGTTGGGGCGGCCGGGCCGGAGACCCCGGTGACAGTCACAGTGACTGTCACCGTTCGCGAGAATCGCCCCGTGATCGATCCCCTCGAGCGCTGGCGGCAGTACGGCGAGAAGCCCGACTACGCCGGCTTGCTCACCTACGGCGGCGCGCCGTACACGCAGGACCCGGCGGAGCTCACGGGCTTCGACGTCGCGATCGTCGGGGCGCCGACGGACGACCTCGTCTCCGACCGGCCGGGCGCCCGCTTCGGCCCGCGCGCGATCCGCGCCGCCTCGTGCCCAGCAGGCCCGCACCTCGAGTCCCGGGTCGACGCTTTCGAGGAGCTGAAGATCGTCGACTTCGGCGACGCCGCCGTGCTGCCGGCCGACGCCGTCCGCTCGCACGAGGCGATCGAGGGGCTCGTGGGCCAGGTGGTGGACGCGGGCCTGCTGCCGGTCGTCCTCGGCGGCGACCACTCGATCGCCGAGCCGGACATCCGCGCGGTCGCAGCGCGCCGCGGCCCGGTCGGCCTCGTCCACTTCGACACGCACACCGACACCGGCCGCGAGGTCTTCGGCGTCGAGCTCTCGCACGGCACCCCGATGTTCCGCCTGGTCGAGGCCGGCCACGTCGCGCCGGAGCGCTACGTGCAGATCGGCCTGCGCGGCTACTGGCCGGGCGAAACGGAGTTTGCCTGGCAACGCGAGCGCGGGATCACGAGCTTCTTCATGCACGACGTCCGCGAGCTCGGGATCAAGGCCGTCGTCGAGCGGACGGTCGAGAAGGTCGGCGACGGTCCGGTCTACCTGACCGTCGACGTGGACGTGCTCGACCCGGCCTTCGCGCCCGGGACCGGCACGCCCGAGCCCGGCGGGATGACGAGCGGCGACCTGCTCTGGGCCTGCCGCGAGGTCGCGCAGCGGCTCGAGCTCGTCGGTGCCGAGGTGGTCGAGGTGATCCCGACCGCGGTCGGCTCGGCAGATACCACCGCGCTCGTCGCCGACCGGATCGTGCGCGAGGTCCTGAACGGTCTCGCGCTACGCCGCCGCTAGGCGTTTCCCTCGCGCGGTTCCGCGGGTAACGAAAGGGCATGCGGCGGTTGCTCCTCTGCGTGTGCCTCGGCCTTGCCCTGGCCGCAGTCGGCTTCCTCGCGGGCACGCGCACGCCGGCCGCGGCCTCCGGCACGGACACGGACACCACGACGACCGCGGTGACGACCACGACGGAGGACACCACCACCGAGGTCACGACCACCGCGCCCGCTCCGCCGCCGCCGCCTCCTCCTCCAGCACCCGCTCCACCGCCTCCGCCCGCGCCGAAGCCGAAGGCCAAGCCGAAGAACGCGCCGCCGCACACGACGTCGACGGCGACGACCGCGACCACGGCTCAGGCCTCGACGACCGCCGCCACCACGACCACGACCGCGCCCAAGCGGAAGCCGAAGCGCACGCAGCCGGTCCCGGCCGCCGCCTCCACGCCGACGGGCGGAGGCTCGTTCCCGACCTGGGCGATCGGCGGCTTCATCCTGGCCGCCCTGCTGATCGGCGGCGGCATCACCGGCATGTTCTCGTCCTGGCGCTAGCGGCGAAGCAGCGGCAGGCCGTACCAGAACCACGCGAACCCACCCGCGACGATGGCGGCCGTCAACGCCGCCCACCAGGCCCGGAAGAGGATGTCGCCGATCAGGAAGACGACCGCCGTCATGCCGATTGCGAGGAAGACGGTGCCCGCGATCGCCAGCCGGTTCGAGGTGCGGAGCATTTGCTCCTTGTCGCCCTCGCGCCAGCGCAGCCGGTGGTAGGACGACGGCGCGATCAGGAGGATCGACGAGGCCGCCGCCGCCAGGAACGCAACGAAGAAGACGTCGCGCTGCAGGTCGGTGACGCGGGTCCAGCCGTTCGCGAAGGGCACCGCGAGCAGAAACGCGAACAACACCTGCACGCCGGGCAGCGCGACGCGCAGCTCGTTCAGCAGCTCGATCAGCTCGCGATCGAGGTCCTTGTCGGAGCGCTTCTCGGTCATCGGAAGAGGTCGCGGTCGGCCGGCATGACGAGCTCCCGGGCGCTTCCGTCTCCGCTCGCGTCGACGCCACTGATCACTGCTGCGGGCACGCCGGCGGTCTTACCCAGTACGAGCTCCGCTGCACCAGCCAGCTCGTCGGCCACGGCGATCACGGTCGCATGCAGCTCGTAGCCGGCGCGGTCGACTGTGCCCTTCAGGTCGATGAGCGGCCGGATCCCGGCGAGCCCGATCGCGACGTCGGTCGTGCCGTGCCGCCAGGGACGGCCGAACGAGTCGCTGACGATCACGCCCACGTCGGCACCGGCGAGCTCGCGCAGCCGCTCGCGCAGGCGCGCTGCCGAGGCGTCGGGATCCACCGGCAGCAGCACCACGGTGCCGGCCTCGGGCGCGTTCGAGCTGTCGACCCCGGCCGAGGCGCAGACGAAGCCGTGTCGCGTCTGGGCGATCACGAGCGGCGGGCGCGTTCGTACGATCCGCGCCGACTCGCGCAGGATCACCTCGAGCCGCCGCGCGTCCTCGCCGCCGGCCAGGTCGCGCGCGCGTTCGGAAGGCTCGATCTCGTCCAGTCGCACGACCCGGCCCTCCGCCTTCGAGACCGCCTTCTGTGCGACCACGAGCACGTCGCGGTCGGCCAGCTCCACCCGCTCTACGATCAGCGCGGCCAGGTCGGCGCCTTGCTCGATCTCGGGCAAGCCCTCGACCGGCCGGATGGAGATCACGGCAGTCCGGTGATGCGGAGGCCGGCGTGGACGCCGAACTCCTTGTTCACGTTCAGGATCACCGCCGTCATGCCCTCGAGCGCCCGCGAGTTGGCGAGCGGGCCGACGTCGACCGCGCGCCCGCCGACCAGCCGTTCGGCAAGCTCGAGCGCGAGCTTCTTCGCGTCCGGGTCGTCCCCGCAGATGAGCGCGTCCTGGTCGGGCGGCTCCGGCCCGGAGAGATCGATCGCGGAGACCGTCTGCAGCCCGGACGCGATGGGCGCGCGGATCACCCTCGAGACGTTCTCGGCCAGCGAGCCTTCCTCGAGCCCGGGGACGATCCCGATGTCGGTGAAGCGCAGGTCGCTTGCCACGCAGAGCACCGGCGTCTCGCCGATCTCCTCGCGAAGGGACGCGGCAGTCTCGAGCGCGGCGTTCGACTTCGTCGCCAGCACGACCAGGTCGGCGTCGCGCACCACCTCCTCGTTCGTGCCGCCCTGCACCCCGAGCTCCAAGGCGCGCTCACGCGCCCGCTCGGCGTCGCGCGAGCCGATCCAGACGTCCTCGCCGAGTGACCGCAGCCGACCCGCGAGCGCGCGGCCGAACGAGCCGGTGCCGCCGATGATCGCGACCTTCACGCCAGCGCACCTGCCCCTTCGAGCACGGCTTCGGCAACGCGCCGCCGCCCCTCCGCGTCCTCCATCAGCGTGCGGGTGACGATCGTCCTCACGCCCGCCTCCTCGTCCGCGTCGGCCTCGTCGATCACGAGCGCGTCGAGCAGCCCCTCGTAACAGTCCATCACCTGCTGCGGCCCGGTGCCGCCGCGGAGGCGGCTCAGCATCCGCGCCGCCGGGCCGCGCACGGCCTGGCCGGCGATCAGTGGGCTCACCGCGACGACCGGCACGTTGCGCTCTGCGAGGGCCTCGCGGATCCCGGCCACCGCGAGGATCGGGCCGATGCTGACGAACGGGTTGCTCGGCGCGATCGCGATCAGGTCGGCGGCCTGTAGCGCCTCGAGCACGCCGGGCGCCGGGCGCGCGCCCTCGGCCCCATCGAAGCGCACGCCGTCCACCTCGTCGCGGTGCCCGCGCGCCACGAACCACTCCTGGAACGGCAGCTCGCCCGCCGGCGTGTCGAGCCACGTGCGCAGCCGGTCGTCAGTAGCTGGCATCAGCGCGGGCCGCAGACCGAATGCCCGCGCCAGCCGCGTCGTAACGGCCGAGAGCGGCTCCCCGGCCCGGAGCGCCTGGCTGCGGACGAGATGGACGCCGAGGTCGAGGTCGCCCAACCGGAACCAGCTCTCGCCCCCGAGCTCTTCCACCGTTTCGAGCGCGTTCCAGGTCTCCCCCGCGCGGCCCCAGCCCTTCGTCTCGTCGAGCCGGCCCGTGAGCGTGTAGAGGATCGTGTCGAGGTCAGGCGAGACGTGCAGGCCGAGGATCTCGACGTCGTCGCCGACGTTGCCGACGATCGTCAGCCCGGCCGGGTCGATCGTCTCGGCGAGACCCCGCGCCAGCCGCGAGCCGCCGAGCCCGCCGGCGAGGA
>JBIOZO010000118.1:0-4833 GCA_044871215.1 Gaiellaceae bacterium
GGTCGAGCAGCAGAGGCGGCCGAATTACTCGTAGAAGGCCAGCACGGCCAGGATCACGTAGAAGGCCATGAGGGCCACCCCCTCGAACCTCGTGCCCTCGCCGTCGGCCGTGATCTGCCAGAGCGCGATCGCCGTCAGCAGCAATGCGCCGATGTACACCGCGCCGAGCGCGAACGTGAGCTGCGTGGCGAACAGCAGCGAGAGGAGGACGAGCGCCGGGAAGAGGAAGGCGGTGATCTGTGCGACGGAGTTCTTGACCACCGAGATCGCGAGGTCTGCCTCGCCCTTGAGCGCCAGCACGACCCCCGTCGTGTTTTCGACCGCGTTGCCGGCGATCCCGACCACCACGAGCCCGGCGAAGGCCTTCGAGACGCCGATCTTCTCCATCGCCGGTGTCAGCGCCGTGATGAACCAGTCGGAGACGAAGGCGGACCCGACCCCGCCTGCTGCCAGCAGGCCGAACGCGAGCCGCAGTGAGATCCGCCCTTCCGGCCCACCCTCGCGCGGCCGGTCTGCGCGCAGGTAGTCGAAGAGCCAGACGCCGTAGGTGACCAACAGGGCGACGGCGCCGACGATCGAGATCGCCGTGACGTGGCTCGACGCGTGGTCGTCGGTGGTGACCGAGAGCCCGACCAGCACGATCAGGAAGCTCGCCAGCAGCATCAGGATCGCGTTGTCCTTGGGCAGGCGAGTCTGGAAGCGCATCACGCCGTCCGGGCTCGCATGGCACCCGGCGACGAGCACGATCCCGAGCACGAGCAGCGCGTTCGCGAAGATCGACCCAAGGATCGACGTCCGCGCGACGACGAGCTCGCCCGCGGAGAGCGCGAAGATGACGATGAAGAGCTCGGGCAGGTTGCCGAGCGTCGTCTGCAGCACGCCGGTCACGCCCGGCCCGTAGCGCTGGCCCACCTGCTCGGTCGAGAACGAGACGATCCAGGCGAGCCCTGCCAGCGCGAGCGTGGCGAGCGCGAAGGTGAGCAGCGCCGGCGCATCGGCGAAGTGCGCGACGCCCGTCACGACCGTGAGGGCCGCGGTCACCGCGACCAGGGCCCAGATCCTGGTCAGAAGAGCTGGTTCTCGCCGGCGAAGATCGCCGAGACCGAGTCGTCGGCGAAGACGTTCAGGATCGTCTCGGCCAGCAGGCTCGAGACGGGCAGCACGTCGATCTTGTCCGGCCGGTTGACCGGGTCGATCGGGACGGTGTTGGTGACGGTGACCTGCTTGATCTTGCTCGCCGAGAGCTTCTCGAAGGCGTTGCCCGGGAAGAGCCCGTGCGTGGCGCAGGCGTAGACCTCGGTCGCGCCGGCCGCCAAGAGCGCCTCGGCGCCCGCGATCAACGTGCCGCCGGTGACGACGATGTCGTCGCTCATGATCGCGACCTTGCCTTCGACCTGGCCGATCACCTCGGTGACCGAGGCCTCGTCGTGGCCGGGGCGCGTCTTGTTCAGGATCGCGAGGTCGCCCTCGAGCATCTGGCCGAAGCGCCGCGCCATCTTCGCGCGGCCGGGATCGGGCGAGACGGCCACGATCCCGTCGCCCTGAAGGCCCTTGTCGCGGTAGTACTGGGCGAAGAGCTGCAGCGCGGTCATGTGGTCGACCGGCAGCGTGAAGAAGCCCTGGATCTGGCCCGCGTGCAAGTCCATCGTCACCACGCGGTCGGCGCCGGCGCTCTCGAGTGCGTCGGCGACGAGCTTGGCCGTGATCGGCTCGCGCGGTGCCGACTTCTTGTCCTGGCGTGAGTACGGGAACCACGGGATCACGGCCGTGATCCGCTTGGCCGAGGCGAGCTTCGCCGCCTGGATCATGATCAGCAGCTCGACGAGATGGTCGTTCACGGGCTGGTTCCCCGACTGGACGATGAAGACGTCGCCGCCGCGGATCGAGTCGAGGTAGCGGACGTACGTCTCGCCGTTGGCGAAGGTCTTCAGCTGCACCTGGCCGAGGTGCACGCCGAGCTTCTCGGCGATCTGCTCGGCCAGCTCCGGGTTCGAGCGGCCCGAGAACAGCATCAGGCGCTTCTGCGGCCCGCGCTCGATCCACGGCATGCGCTCGCTCACGGGCAGCACCGCCTCGACGGTCTCGAGCCCCGGCAGCGTGGCCTCACTCATCCTCCTGCTCCCGCTTTCGTCGCACGAACCCTTCCTTGTTCTCCTGCCGCGCCCGGGCGACCGCCAGCGACTCGGGCGGCACGTCCTTGGTGATCACCGAGCCCGCGCCGATCCACGCGTCGTCGCCGATCTCCACTGGCGCGACGAACGCATTGTGGACGCCGGTCCTGACGTTGCGGCCGATCGTCGTCTTGCCTTTCGGCTTGCCCGGCTGGTGAGGGAAGTTGACCGTGATGTTGCCCGCCGCGATGTTCGTGTCGGGGCCGATCTCCGCATCTCCGATGTACGACTGGTGCGGCACCTTCGTTCGCTCGCCGACGCGCGAATTCTTGATCTCCACGAACGCGCCCGCCTTCGCACCGGTCTCCAGCACCGTCCCGGGGCGAAGGTAACAGAAGGGGCCGACCAGCGTGTCGGGGCCGATCTCCGCGTCGACGGCGACGACGTGCGGGCCGACCTCGGCGCCGCGCGCGACGGTGGTCGCGCCGCGGAGGACGGTGAACGGCTGAATGGTGGAGTCCTCCTCGAGCGCGACCGTCGGGTCGATCCAGGTCGTCGCGGGATCGACGATCGTCGCGCCGGACAGCATGTGCGCGTGGTTGATCCGGTCGCGCAGCACGGCGGCCGCGGCCGCGAGCTCGGCGCGCGTGTTCACGCCTTCGGCCTCGGAGGCGTCGGCGGCCAGATGGACGGCCACGGTCTCGCCGTCGGCGACGAGGTCGCGGACGGTGTCGGTCAGGTAGAGCTCGCTCTGGGCGTTCTTCGGCTCGAGCCGCTCGAGCGCCGGCCACAGCTTCGCCGCGTCGAAGACGTAGATCGAGGAGTTGACCTCCCGGATCGCGAGCTCGTCGTCGTCCGCGTCGCGGGCCTCGACGATCGCCTGCAGTGTGCCCTCGGCGTCCCGCACGATCCGGCCGTAGGCGCCCGGCTCGTCGGGCTCGAACGAGAGCACCGTCGCCGCGGCGCCGGCGGCGCGGTGGGTGTCGAGCAGTGCGCCCAGAAGGTCGCTCGTGATCGCCGCCGCGTCGCCGGTCACGACGAGCACGTCGCCGTCGAAGCCTTCGAGGCTCGGCCGCGCCGACGCCGCGGCGTCGCCGGTGCCGCGCGGCGGATCCTGCACGGCCACCGTGACGCCGTCGAAGGCCTCGCGCGCGTCGGGGGCGACGACCACGACCAGCGGCTCGGGGCCGAGGCCCCGGACGGCCTCGATCACCCAGTCCGCGAGCCGCCGACCGAGCAGCGGATGCAGGTGCTTCGGCGTCTCGGAGCGCATGCGCGTGCCGAGCCCGGCGGCCAGGACGATCGCTGCGAGGGGGGTCTCGGTCACGGGTGAGATGGCTGGGGCGCCAGGATTCGAACCTGGGATCGCGGGACCAAAACCCGCTGCCTTACCACTTGGCTACGCCCCACTGCGGTATGTCTGTTTGCGCAAGATCGGGTGTTGGACGGCCCCGCCGGCGAAGCCGACGCGGCCCCTTGGCGGCATCGCAAGCGATGCCTTGGCACTTGGCTAGCGGAGCTTAGCCCCGGTCCGAGAAGAGGAACAGGAGTGCGACCGCGGCGAAGATCGCGGCCAGCAGCAGCGCGAGCCAGTCGAGGATGAAGGCCAGGATCACGACGACCACGGCCAGGGCCTGCGAGGCGCCCGCGATCCAGAGGATCTGGCGCCAGGTGTGCGACTTGGCGTCCCGCCCCCAGAAGACGTAGAGGGCGAGCACGGGGACGGCGATCGCGATCACCGTCCAGCGCGAGAGGTCCTTGGTGATCGCGACGATGATCCCCTCGAGCACCGCGATCCACAGCGTGATCCGGATCCGGCGGGCCTGCAACCAGCGGCCTAGACGAGTCGTCCCGTGCTCGACGGTGCCGTGCTGCTGCAGCGACTCGTTGGCGCTCATTGCGCTCAACCGTACCAAGTGGGAACCGTGATCCAGGTGCGCCCGAAAGCCCGCAACTCGCGCTCCGCTGCAGCCGCCTGCGCGCGGTGCACGAAGAGCCCGTAGACCATCGGACCGGCCCCGCTGACGTCGGCCCGGAAGGCACCGAGCTCGAGCAACCGTCGGGAATGCGGGGACGACGCGAGGTCGTTGACCGGTAGCGCCGCGAGGTCGGGGGGACGCGTCACCGCGCCCAGTGCATCGAGCAAACGGGCGCGCCGCTCCTCGAAACCTTCGGCTCCTTCGCGGCGGTCGAACTCGGCGTAGACCGAGGCGGTCGACGGCTTGTCCTCGTCGCGCGGAAGCAGCAGGACGACCCAATAATCCTGCGGCAGGTCGAGCGGCTCGAGCTGCGCGCCCATGCCCGTTCCGAGCTGTGGCCCGGAGGTGAGGAAGAACGGCACATCGGCCCCGAGCCCGGCGGCCAGCGCGTGCAGGCGCTCGGGGGAAAGCGGCTCGGGCAGCGCCTCGTTGGCGAGCCGCAGGGCCGTCGCCGCGTCGGAGCTCCCACCTCCGAGACCGGCGGCGACCGGGACCTTCTTCCAGATCTGCGCGTGCCAACGCGGCTCGGTGCCGGCCGCCTCGGCCAGGCCCTCGAGCGCCTCGCGGACGAGCGTGTCGCCGGGGAAGCCGTCGACCCGAAGGGCCGCGTCGGGTTCGACGGAGACGCGGTCGGCCAGGTCGATGCGTTGAAGGACGGTGACCACCTCATGCCTGCCGTCCTCGCGAGGCGGCCCGACCACGAGAGCCAGGTTGAGCTTCGCGGTTGCAGGGGCGCGGTTCAC
>JBIOZO010000119.1:0-8550 GCA_044871215.1 Gaiellaceae bacterium
ATCTCACAGTCGGGCGAGACTGCCGACACGCTCGCCGGCCTGCGTCTGGCACGCCAGTGCGGCGCACCGACGCTGGCGATGACGAACTCGCCAGGGTCTCAGATCACGCGCGAGGTCGACTCCGTCCTCTACACGCGGGCCGGGCTCGAGGTGAGCGTCGCCGCCTCGAAGACGTTCACGGCGCAGGTGAGCCTGCTCTTCCTCGTTGCGCTCAAGCTGGCGCAGGTGCGGGAGACGCTGCCCCCGGACGAGCTCACGTTCATCCTCGACGAGGTGTACGAGCTGCCGTCGAAGATCCAGACGTTCCTCGACGGAGACCACCCGATCGACGAGATCGCGCAGCGGCACTTCGACAAGCCGTTCTTCCTCTACCTCGGCCGCCATATCGGCCTGCCGGTGGCCCTCGAGGGCGCGTTGAAGCTGAAGGAGATCTCGTACATCCCCACCGAGGCCTACTCGGCGGGGGAGATGAAGCACGGCCCGATCGCCCTGCTCGACGAGTCGACGCCGGTCGTCGTCGCGACCCGGAGTCACGTCTACGACAAGATGGTCTCGAACATCCAGGAGGTCCGCGCCCGCGGCGCTCATGTGATCGCGATCGCAACCGACGGCAACGAGGACATCCAGCACCACGCCGACGACGTCATCTTCATCCCGCGCTCGCCGGCGTTCCTGCAGACCGTGCTGGCGGTCGTGCCGCTACAGCTGCTCGCCTACCGGATCGCGCGGCTGCGCGGCCTGAACGTCGACCAGCCGCGGAACCTGGCGAAAACGGTCACCGTCGAGTAGCGCGCTCCAGGATCGTCAGCAGCACCGCCGAGTAGTCGCGGTCGTCGTCCGTTGCGTCGTGAAGCCAGGAGCGGGCGGCCTCGGTGACCCGCAGGCCGAGGCCCTGCTCGGCGATCAGGTCGGCGTCCTTGCGGGCGAGGCGAAGCGGGAAGCGGGGCGGGAACTCGCCCGATTCGAGCGCCGGGCGACGGCGCTCAGCCTGGTCGGCGAGCGGTGTTCTGCCGAGCACCTCGAAGACCGTCTCGCGCGCGAGCCCGAGGCCTTCGCCGAGCGCGACGGCCTCGCCGAGGGTCGCGATCACGTCGATTAGGATCGTGTTCGCGATCAGCTTGGCCGCAGCGCCGGAGCCCGACGGTCCGGCGTAGAGCGGCTTGCCGAGGTCGCTCAGCAGTCCTTGCCACCGTTCGTACAGCTCGCGCTCGCCGCCGACGAAGATCGAGAGCGTCCCCGACTCGACCTCGCTCAGGCTGCCGAGCACCGGCGCGTCGAGGACTGGTCCCCGGAAGGCGTCGCGCAAGCGGTCGATGGCCGCCGGGCCGACGGTCGACATCTCGATCAGCGTGGTCTCGGCCCCGCCGCCGGCCGCGAGATCGTCGGTGACCGCCTCGAGCGCGTACGGGTCGGCCAGCATCGTGATCACGACCTCGGCCCGGCCTGCGGCCTCGGCGGGAGTGTCCGCCACGGGCAGGCCGAGCCCCTCGGCTTTCGACCGCGTCCGGTTCCAGACCGTCAGCTCGTGGCCGGTCTCGGACAGGCGGCGGGCGATTCGGCTGCCCATCCCGCCGAGCCCGACGACCGCGACCCTCGTCACGTCGCGATCATCGCAGCCGGAGCCTGCCGATCGAACCGGGGAGGTGTGGCCTGCTGCGCGCCTTCCCGTTCATTGCCTCGAGCCCCAGGAGAGTGCGGATCACCAGCAGCGGCGCGGCCGCGGCCCACGACTGCGGTTTGAGCGCATCCGGGTACTGAACCGGGAAGCGGGCCTTGTCCCGCGCGAAGCCGGCGAACACCTCTGGTAGCTGATTGGTGAACGCCTCGGCCGCGTCGAGCAGCGCGTCGCAGACCTGCGCCGCCTCGTCGTCGAAGCCGTAGCGGCGCATCCCCGCCGCGCAGATCGCCGTGTCGTGCGGCCAGACCGTGCCGCAGTGGTAGGAGAGCGGGTTGTAGCCGCCGTCCTTCGTCGACATCGAGCGGACGCCCCAGCCGCTGAACATGTCCGGGCGCATCAGGGCCTTCACGGTGGCGGCGGCCCTGCGCTCCTCCACGATCCCGCTGAAGAGCAGGTGCCCGATGTTGCTCGTGAGCGAGTCGACCTGGTTCTTGTCCTTGTCGAGCGCCAGGGCGAAGTGGCCGCGGCCTCGAACCCAGAAGTCGCGGTTGAAGCGGCGCTTCAGCCGCTCGGCGTCGCGCTCCAGGCGCTCGGCCGTCTCCGGGTCGTCCCACACCTCGCGCATCAGCCGCGCCGTTCGTAGCCGCGCGTCGTAGGCGTATCCCTGGATCTCGCAGGTCGCGATCGGCGGCTCGGCCAGCCGGCCGTCGGCGAAGCGGATCGAGTCGCTCGAGTCCTTCCAACACTGGTTGTCCAGCGCGACGTTGGAGCTCGATCGCTTGCGGTACTCGAGGTAACCGTCGCCGTCGAGGTCTGCCGGGCCTTCGAGCCAGGCGAGCGCGGCGCGGGCGTTCGGCTCCACCTTGCGCACGAACGCCGTGTCGCCACTCCAGCGCTCGTACTCGTCGAGCACGATCAGCCACCAGAGAGTCGAGTCGTGGCTGCCGTAGTAGGGCGTGTGCGGGATCTCGTCGAGCGCGGCGAGGATGCCGCGGCGAAGCTCGTGCATGATCTTGCCGGGCTCGGCGTCCCGCCAGTTGTCCCAGTCGTCGGCCTGCATCTCCGCGAGCGCCTCGAGCGCCGCCTGCGCCAGCTCGGGGTGGAATGGGAGCGCCTCGTATGCGGTGATCAGGCTGTCCCGGCCGAAGGCGGTCATGAACCACGGCAGCCCGCCGCCCGGCATCGCGGATTTGATCGTGACGTCGTCTGGCCGGATGCGCAGGGCTGCGAGGTCGAGGTTGCTCTGGCGGTAGGTGCGCTCGAGCACGTCGTGCTCGGTGATCAGCTCTGGCGTCTTCGCCAGCCACTCGTCGAGCGAGACGGGCATCTTCGGCGCGTGGTCGTGGAAGTCGCAGCAGCGAAGCATCACCGGGCGCCGCTCGCCGTTCACGATCGGCCTTATGTCGATGCAGAGGTCCCAGGCCTGGCCTGCCCCGAGCGGTACTCGAAATCGCGCCCGCTTGCCGTCGACCTTCCCGACCCGGCTGAACGTCAGCGCCGTGCCGCGGCGGTAGCCGCTTCGCTCATGCCACAGCGTGACCGATCGCTGCTTCGCCTCGGCCCAGGTGCGGCCCGCGCCGTTGCCTCCCTGCTGAGCCTCCATCACGTCGGCGAAGTCCGACTCGTATCGCAGCTCGACGCGAACCTCGCGCGGCTTCGTGTCGAGGTTCTGGATCACGAGGTCCTCGTGCATCCCCTCGCTGACGAAACGGTCGCGTCGCACGGCGAGCGACTCGTCCCCGCCGACGATCCGGGCGGAGTAGTAGTCGACGCGCCTGCTCGAGAGCGTCTCGACAGGCTTGCCGTCGACCAGCAGGCGCCAGTTCGAGAGGTGGCGCACATCCTCGTAGAAGAACCCGGCGGGGTTGTGCTCGCCGACGTCGCCGGACTCGCCCGAGTACATGAACGTGCAGCCGTCCAGGATGATCAGCTCTCCAGCCACGCGCCCGTGTCATTCCACGTCGCGGGTACCGTCAAAACTGCGATGGGAGTGGTGACCGCGATCGGCGACGGGCTGCTGAACGCCTTCCGGATGGCGTGGGAGGTCTGGTGGGCCTTGGTGCTCGGTTTCCTGCTCTCGGCCATGGTCCAGGCCTGGGCGCCGCGGGACCGGCTCGAACGCGCCCTCGGCGGCCAGGGCGCGGGCACGATCGCGCTCGCGACCGGGCTCGGCGCCGCCTCCTCGTCGTGCAGCTACGCGGCCGTCGCGATCGCAAAGTCGCTCTTCCAGAAAGGCGCGAGCCTCGCCTCGGCGATGGTCTTCCAGTTCGCCTCCACGAACCTCGTGTTCGAGCTCGGGATCGTGATCTGGATCTTCCTCGGCTGGCAGTTCACGCTGGCCGAGCTGATCGGCGGGATCCTGCTGATCCTGCTGATGTGGGTCGGCGTGCGCGTGCTGATCTCGCGGCGCGAGGAGGAGCAGGCCCGCGAGCGGGCGCAGGCGGTCGACGCGGGGCACCAGCACCACTCCGCCGGCGGCTCGCCCGCGCTGTCGCTTGAGGGTTGGTCGGACGTGGCGCACAACTTCCGCGGCGACTGGGGGATGCTCTGGAGGGAGATCGGCCTGGGCTTCGTGATTGCCGGCTTCGTCGCGCTGCTGCCGAAGTCGTTCTTCAACTCGCTCTTCCTGACGAGCCACGGGGGAGCGCTGCAGACCGTCGAGAACGTGATCGTCGGGCCGCTAGTCGCCGTGCTCTCGTTCGTCTGCTCGGTGGGGAACGCGCCGCTCGCGGCCGTGCTGTGGGGCGGCGGGATCTCGTTCGCCGGTGTGATCGCCTTCATCTACGCGGACCTGATCATCGTCCCGCTCGTGATCGTCTACGGGCGCTACTACGGCTGGCGCGTGGCGGGGATCGTCGTCGGGCTGATGTTCGGCGCGATGGTTCTCGCCGCGCTGGCGGTGGACGGGATCTTCAGCGCGCTCGGTCTCGTGCCCTCGACGCGGCCCTCGATCGACTCGATCGTCGAGCGCGGGATCACGTGGAACTACACCGCCGTCCTGAACATCGTCTTCACCCTCGTGGCCGCGGTACTCGTCGGGCTGACGCTGAGGCGCGGCGCGCGCGACCCAATCTGCGGGATGACGGTCGACCGCGGCAAGGCGCTCTCGCTCGAGCACGGCGGCAAACGGTACTTCTTCTGCGGCCCGGGCTGCCGCGCGAAGTTCGAGGCTAGGGAAGCTTCGGCAGGTCCGGCAGAGTTCGAGGCTAGGGAAGCTTCGGCAGGTCCGGCAGAGCCGGTAGCGGAACGCTAGGCACGCTCACCGGGGGCAGCGGCGGAACCGGGGGGATTTCGACCTTCGGCAGCGGCGGCGGGCGCTCGGCCGTCACGGTCGGCGTCGGCGGCGCGGCGACGGGCGGGGCAGCCGGAGGCGCAGGTGGGGCCGGCTCGGCCGCCACGGGCTCGGTCGGCGGGGTGCTCGGAGCCGGCGCCGGCGTCGGCGAAGGACGCGTCCGAGGGACTGTCCGCGGCTCGTAGCCCTTCGCGACCGCCTCGGGCTGAGCGCGGCGGGTCGTGACGGTTTCGTGCGTCGAGGCCGCTTTCGCAGCAGCTCGCAGAGTGACGACCTCTCCCGCCGCCGAGCCGTGCATCGGCACGGCGGCGGCTCCGCCCAGGCCCGCGCCGACCGCGAGGGTGGCAGCCGCGAGCTGCGCGGCCGTGCCGCCTAGCACGGCTTTGCCCCACGCGAAGGCGGAGCCGACGTTCGAGATGCCCCAGATGCTGCTGCGCGAGCGGTCGAGCTTGCGTGCGAGCGAGCGCCGGGCGCGGAAGATCAGCGTCTCGACCGCGCCTTCGGTCAGCGCCAGCTCGCCCGCGATCTCGCGGTACGAAAGGCCCTGCCACTCGCGCATCAGGATCGCGCGGCGTTGGTTCGGCGTCAGCTCGGCGAGCGCGTCCGCCACGCCGGTCAGCTCGTCGTGCGAGTGCTCCGGCGCGGCCTGCTCGCCGACGAGGCCGTCGTCCGAGACGACCTCGACCCGGCTGCGCCGCCAGGCCGACCGGCGCCGCTCACGGCACACGTTCGCTGCGATCGCGAACATCCAGGCCGCCTCGGCGCGCGGGACGGTGCCGCTGCGCAGGCTCCGGTGCGCGTTCAGGAAGGTCTGCTGGACCGCGTCTTCGGCCTCCTCGCGCGAGCCCAGCCGCGAGCGGCAGAAGGCCAGCAGCCGGTCGGCGTACCGCTCGTAGAGCAGGCCGGCCTGCGCTGCGTCGGCGGTCGCGGCGGAG
Source organism: Gaiellaceae bacterium (assembly GCA_044871215.1). Lineage (GTDB taxonomy): Bacteria > Actinomycetota > Thermoleophilia > Gaiellales > Gaiellaceae > AC-32. Next base: position 5,846 of record JBIOZO010000119.1, read on the forward strand.
TCGCGGAATGACGGTGCGGCACTCATGGGCGACACCCGTTCAGAGGCTCGGGGCCTGGCGAAACCTGCGCTGTCTCTGCGAAGATCACTCTTTCGGGTGACTGGAGGCAGCATGCGCGCGTGCAGCGAGTGCGGCGGTGAGCTCGAGGCGGCCTATCGCTTCTGCCCCTGGTGCGCGACGCCCCAGCGGCGCAAGCTCGTCGAGTTCTTCCCGGCCCACCCGCGTGACCGCGGCAAGGCCCTCCGAGTCTCCCGCTACCTGACCGAGGAACCGCACGTCCGCTTCAGCGTCTGGAACGCCGACGGGGTGGCCGAGGCGGCGGTTTCGCTCGACGAGGCGGAGGCCGAGCGCCTCACCGGGTTCCTGGTTACGCCGGCACCGCCTCGGCGCGGCGCCGTCGAGCGGCTCTTTTCTCTCCTGCCTCGCGGCTAGCGGCGAGCGCGGCTCTTGCGCTGCGCCTTCGCCGCCCGGTCGAGCGTCTCCAGCTCGTCGAGGCTGCGGCCGGCGCCTTCGGCGACACAGGTGAGCGGCGAGTCGGCGACCTGCACCGGCAGCCCGACCTCCTGTCGCAGCTTCTCGGCCAGGCCTCGGAGCAGCGAGCCGCCCCCGGCCAGCACGATCCCGCGCTCGCCGAGGTCGGCCGCGAGCTCCGGCGGCGTCCGCTCGAGCGTGTCTTTGACCGCCGCCACGATGCGGCCGACGGGAGCCTCGAGCGCGCGGCGCGTATCGGCGCCCGTCAGGGTGACCCGCCGGAGCAGCCCCGTGACCAGGTCGCGCCCGGCCACGAGCGTCTCCGCGGAGTCGTCGTCCGGCGACACCGACCCGATCTCGATCTTCGCCGACTCGGCCGTCTCCTGGCCGATCAGCAGCTTGTGCATGTTCTTCACGTAGTCGACGATCGCGTCGTCCATCTCGTAGCCCCCGACGCGGATCGACTCCCAGACCACCATCCCGCCGAGCGAGATGACGGCCACTTCCGTCGTGCCGCCGCCGACGTCGATCACCATGCTCGCGACCGCGTCGGCCACCGGCAGCCCGGCGCCGATCGCTGCTGCCATCGGCTCCTCGATCAAGTAGACCGTGCGCGCGCCGGCCACGCGGGTGGCCTCGTCGACGGCACGGCGCTCGACGTCGGTGATCCCGCTCGGCACACACAGCACGACGCGCGCAAAGGTGAAGCGCGAGCCGCCGGCCCGGCTGATGAAATGGCGGAGCATCGCCTCGGTGATCTCGAAGTCGGCGATCACGCCGTGCCGCAGCGGCCGCGTGGCGCGGATCGAGGCCGGCGTGCGGCCGATCATCCGCTTCGCCTCGGCGCCGACGGCGTGCACCTTGCCCGTCTCTTCCGAGATCGCCACCACCGACGGCTCGAAGAGCACGATCCCGCGCCCGCGGATGAACACGAGCGTGTTCGCAGTGCCGAGGTCGACCGCCATGTCGCGGCCGCCTCCCAATGACCCCCAGAGGCGCATAGGCGAAGCAGCCTAGATATAACGGCGGCGTGGAGGCCGAAGGCCGGATCCCGTTCCGCGGTTACGAGACCTGGTGGCGCTCGGTCGGGCCGCAGGACGGCGAGGCGGTCCCGCTGCTCTGCCTGCACGGCGGGCCGGGCGCGAATTGGCTGCACCTGAAGCCGTACGAGGCGCTGGCTGACGAGCGGCGCGTCGTCTTCTACGACCAGCTCGGCGCCGGCAACTCTGTCGTCGAAGAGGCTCACGACGCATCGATGTGGACGCCGGAGCTCTACGTCGAGGAGGTCGGCGTCGTGCGCGAGGCGCTCGGCCTCGACCGCGTTCACGTGCTGGGCCACTCGTGGGGCGGGATGCTCGGGATGCAGTACGCGACGACGCAGCCCGACGGGCTCGTCTCGCTGATCGTCGAGAGCTCGCCGCCGTCGGTGCCGGCGTGGATGCCCGAGATCGCCCGGCTGCGCTCGGAGCTGCCGCCGGAGGTCGAGGCGACGCTACGCGAGCACGAGGAGGCCGGCACGACCGACTCGGATCCATACCGGGAGGCGGAGATGGAGTTCTACAAACGCCACCTCTGCCGGGTCGAGTGGCCCGACTGGCTGGACGAGTGCTTCGAGATCCTCGCGCGGAACTCTGAGGTCTACAACACGATGAACGGGCCCTCGGAGTTCCACGTCATCGGCACGATCAAGGATTGGGACATCACGCCGCAGCTGGGGCGCATCCAGGCGCCGACCCTTCTCTTCTGCGGGCGCTACGACGAGGTGACGCCGACCTGCGTCGAGGCGGCGCACCGCGCGATCCCGGGCTCGGAGTTCGTCGTGATGGAGGAGAGCTCGCACACCGCCCAGGCCGAGCAGCCCGAGGAGACGCTCGAGCTCGTGCGCGACTTCCTCAAGCGAACGGAGAGATGAGAGAGGCCGCGGGAGCACGGCCTCTCTCGTGAGCAGGAGCTGGGTTAGGAGCTAGGAGCGGCGGGCTCGTGGTCGCCGACGTGGTTCGCGGCGACCTGCTCGGCCTGGGAGAGCGAGTACGCACGCGGGGCGCGGATGCGCACCGAGACCCGGTCGCCGGCGTGCAGCTGGCCAGGCGAGACGACCGTCGGGACGCGGCCCTGCCAGACCACGAAGATCGTGTGGCCGTCGTACCGGAACGTCTGGTCGAGCGGCTGCCCGAGCATCTTGCGCAGCGCGAGCAGGTTGCCGTCGTCGATGTGCACCGTCAGGTGACCGCCCG
>JBIOZO010000120.1:0-6114 GCA_044871215.1 Gaiellaceae bacterium
ATGGGAAGGTCTTGGGCCAGTTCCCCACGAAGCCCGGCGGCGAGCACTTCGGGATGGTGTTCCAGAAGGGGAACTCGCTCCGCGCCTGCGTGAACAAGGCGCTGGAGAAGCTCCGTAGCAACGGCACGCTCGCGCAGCTTCAGCAGAAGTGGCTAGCGAAGGCGACCGGCGCGCCGACCCTGAGGTAGAGCGCCGCTCGCGCCTGCTCGGCGGGCTGCACTTCGAAGGCGAGGGCGTAAAGGGAGTCGCGATCGCGCTCCTCAGCACCGTCGTCTTCGCGGCGGTCGTGGTCGTTGCGGTCACGCAGTCGGCCGGCTGGCCGGAGGTCAAGAGCTCCTTCTTCGACTGGGGCGACATCTCGAGCTCGTTTCCCGACATCGCCAGAGCGTTCAAGGTCAACGTCGAGCTCTTCCTCGTCTGCGAGGTATGCATCCTGATCCTCGCGCTCGTGATCGCCGTGCTGCGCAGCCTGCCGGGGCCGGTCTTCTTCCCGCTGCGCGCGCTGGCGGTGATCTACACCGACCTCGCCCGCGGCGTTCCGACGATCCTCGTGATCGCAATGCTCGGCTTCGGCGCGCCGGCGCTCCAGCTCACCGGGGTCCCGCGCTCGCGTCTCTTCTGGGCGGGCATCGGGCTGATCCTCATTTACAGCGGCTACGTCTCGGAGGTCTACCGTGCGGGCATCGAGTCGGTGCACCCGAGCCAGGAGGCGGCGGCTCGCTCGCTCGGCCTCTCCCGTTTCCAGGCGCTACGCCGCGTGATCCTGCCGCAGGCGATTCGGCGTGTGATCCCGCCGCTCCTGAACGACTTCATCGGCTTGCAGAAGGACACCGCCCTCGTGGCGACGCTCGGCATCGTCGATGCGTTCAACCAGTCGCAGATCTACTCGCAGGCGACCTTCACCTTCAGCTCCTACCTCGCTGCGGCGGCGCTGTTCGTCGCGATCACCATCCCGCTCGCCCGCTTCACCGACTGGCTGATCGCCCGTGACCGGCGCCGGCGGCAGGCGACGGGCGCCATCGCATGAGCGCGCTCCGTCTCGAGGGTGTTCGCAAGTCGTTCGGCGAGCACGAGGTGCTGCGCGGGATCGACCTCGAGCTCGACGACCACGAGGTGGTCTGCCTGATCGGGGCGTCCGGCTCGGGCAAGTCGACGCTGCTGCGCTGCGTGAACCTGCTCGAGCCGCTGAATGCGGGCCGCATCTGGCTCGGCGACGAGGAGATCACGCGCCGAGGAGTCGACGTGAACGCCGTTCGCCGGCGGATCGGGATCGTCTTCCAGGCCTTCAACCTCTTCCCGCACATGACCGTGTTGCGCAACGTCACGCTCGCCCCACGCGACGTGCTCAATCTGCCGCGGGCGGAGGCCGAGGAGCGCGCGCTCGAGCTGCTCGCCCGCTTCGGCCTCGAGCACCGCCGCGACGAGTACCCCGACCGGCTCTCGGGCGGGCAGCAGCAGCGCGTCGCGATCGTGCGCGCGCTGGCGATGCGGCCCGACCTGATGCTGTTCGACGAGGTCACGAGCGCGCTCGACCCCGAGCTCGTCTCCGAGGTGCTGAACGTGATCCGGGAGCTGGCCGACGGCGGCATGACGATGCTGATCGCCACCCACGAGATGGGGTTCGCGCGCGACATCGCGAAGCGCGTCTGTTTCCTCGACGACGGCGAGATCCTCGAGGAGGGCACTCCGGCGCAGATCTTCGCGAGCCCGGCCGAGCCGCGGACGCAGCAGTTCCTCGAGCGCATCATCGAGGCCGGCCGTCTGTAGCGTTCGGGTCATGGCCGAGCTGGCAGTGCTGCAGGTCGCGGGATCCGAGCCGGAGGCGGAGGTGGTGATCGGGCTCCTTCGTAGCGAGGGCATCCAGGCGATGGCCCGGACGTCGAACTACGCGGTCGGGATCTCGGACGCAGCCTCCAGTGGCGCCGGCCCCCGCGAGATCCTCGTGCGCGAAGAGGACCTCGCGCGAGCGCGCGAGGTTCTCGAAGAGCAGCAGTCGATTTAGTTCGGGGTCCTGTAAAAAGGCTGTAAGGGGAGGCGTCTTCTCGGTCCCTCCGGGCAGAAGAGCCAAAAGCTCTGAGGAGGGGATTTCAACCGATGAAACGCTACGTACTGCTACTGGCGGTTGCGCTCATGGCGGTCGCGGGCTACAGCGCCCAGGCGGCCACTACGGCCCACAAGACCGTCATCTGTCACGCGACCAAGCCCGGCGCCACGCGGGCCTACATCCACGTCTCGACCACGCGGGCGGCGACCATCCGGACGCATCAGCGTCACGCCGCCGACATCCTCAACCCGGTGGGCAGGATCTGCCCGAAGCAGCGGCTGACCTGGTTCCACGGCGGCCGCGCGCTCGCGGCCGGTCTCGCGCCGGAGGCCTCGAACACGGAGGGCGCCGGCAGCTTCGCCGCGCAGACGAACGCCGGCCAGGGCCGCATCTGCTGGCGGCTCACGGTCACCGGCCTCGAAGGCGTGACGGCGGCGCACATCCACTACCGCACCGGCCCCAAGGCGACCGCGGTCGCCGTGCCGCTGGTGCTGCCGACGCCGTTCCACGCGCCGGCCTACGGCTGCAGCAACGCGCCGCGCGCGCTGCTGAGGCAGATCGTGAAGTACCCGTCGCGGTTCTACGTGAACGTGCACACCTCGACCTACCCGACCGGCGCGGTCTCCGGGCCGCTCAGGTTCGGCAGGCCGTAACGCGCTCGCATAGCAGCAGACGAGGCCCGGCCGAGCGCCGGGCCTCGTCGTTCCAGGGTTAGTTCTGCGAGACGCCGTCGAGCAGCGCCCAGTTCGCCGCGAGCGCAGCCTCGGCGAGGTGGACGAGCCGCTCGTCGTCAGCCTTCGCGAGCACCGTGCGAGCCTCGGCCGCGTGCTCGTGGTCGCGCTCCCCGTGGACGGCGAAGTACTCGACCGCCGGAGAGCCCTCGCTGAAGCCGTAGTGGTCGAGCAGGCCGCGCAGCTTCGTCTCGGAGATCGCCGGCTGGCCGGCCTCGATCGCGTAGAGGATTGCTGCGGCGCCGAGCTCGTCGTCGGCCGCGGCCCAGGCGTTCGCGCAGCAGCGCGTCTCGGGCAGCGGCGTGGCGTGCTCGTCGGCGGAGAGAGCTGACGCGAAGTCGTCCCACAGCGCGATGTGCTCGGCCTCTTCGTGGGCGTGGAGCCGCGCCGTGTGCGCCGCGCGGGCGAGCGCGACGACCGCGTGCCGGTACTCGCCGGCGTAGCGGGCCAGCTCCTCCTGCGTCAGCTCGCCCTGCTCCCAGCGCGTGTAGAACGGATGCTCGAGCACGTTCCAGCGCTCCCGAGCCGCGTCGATCCCTGCGATCACGTCCATCCTGCGCAACCTCCCCGTCGCGTGACCCCGCGAAGCGATCCTAACCGGGTTCGCGGCTGCCTCGCCCCCGGCGCTTGCCGTGCTTGTCCTGGTGACGCAGCTGGGCTGCCAGAGAACGTGCGCGAAGCCCCGCGAGGGGCTCGTCGTGACGGTGGTCGAAGTAGAAGCGGAAGCGCCCGACGAGAGCCGCGTCGCCGTCGTTCGGCACGGCGTCGGCCTCGTCGGAGCGATCGCTTTCGTCTGTCTCTGTCATTGCCCCTCCAGCATGCGCGCGCGCGTCAACCATTCGCATTGGGGGCACCCCCAAACGCGTCCCTAAGGTTTCGCCAGCTGGCTCTACAATCGGTGATTCCGGGCGTCGAAAGGGATCTCAGACTGAGCACACCAGCGGTACGCGAGGCGACACCTGCCCTGCCGACGGGGACTGTGACGTTCCTGTTCACGGACATCGAGGGCTCGACTCGCCTGCTCAAACGGCTCGGGCGCGACCGGTACGGCGAGGTGCTCGGCACCCACAACCGTTTGCTGCGTGCCACGTTCGCCGAGCACGGCGGAATCGAGATCGACACGAAGGGCGATTCTTTCTTCGTCGTTTTCCGCAGCGCGGGCTCGGCGATCGAGGCTTCCGGAGCTGCGCAGCGCGCGCTAGCCGCCCACGACTGGCCGGAGGAGGTCGAGGTGCGCGTGCGCATGGGCCTCCACACCGGCGAGGCGAGCGTCGGCACCGACGGCTACGTCGGCTACGCGGTGCACCAGGCCGCGCGGATCGGCGACGCGGGGCACGGCGGCCAGGTGCTGCTCTCGAGCACCACCGCCAACCTCGTCCGGCACGACCTGCCGAGCGGCCTCGGCCTGCGCGACCTCGGTCCGACGGAGCTGCAGGATTTCGACCGCCCGGAGCGCCTCTTCCAGCTCGACATCGAAGGCCTGCCGGGCGACTTCGCGCCGCTCGCCACGCGCCAGCGCGACAAGGCTTCGCCGCGCATTCCACGCCGGCGCACCGAGGTGCCGGTGGCCAGCACGCCGCTGCTGGAGCGAGACGCCGAGCTGAGCGTGCTGCGCGCCGCGGTCGACGCCGCAGCGTCTGGCGTGGGCCGTGTCGTCGCGGTCGAGGGCCTGCCCGGCATGGGGAAGACTCGCCTCGTCGCCGAGGCCCGCAGCCTCGCGGCGGCGGCCAACTTCGAGGTCCTGGTCGCCCGCAGCGCGGATCTCGAGCAGGAGTTCGCGTTCGGGATCGTCCGGCAGCTGTTCGAGCCGCTGCTCGCCTCGATGCCCGCCGAGGAGCGCGAAGAGGTGCTCTCCGGGACGGCCGGCCTCGCGGAACGGTTGTTCGGCGACGAGGAGCTGACCGGCGCCGACGCCGGCGACGTCTCCTTCGCGGTCATGCACGGGCTCTACTGGCTCGCGGCCAACGTGGCGGCGCGCCAGCCGACCGCGATCGTGATCGACGACCTGCACTGGGCGGACGCGCCGTCGCTGCGCTGGCTCACGTTCCTCGGCCGGCGGCTCGAAGGACTGCCGCTGGTGGTCGTGCTCGGCCTGCGGCCGCCCGAGATCGCGGTCGAGACCGATCTCCTGACCGAGCTCGTTTCCGACCCGACGGTGGTTGTGATCCGGCCGGGGGCGCTGAGCGCGGTCGCGGTCTCGACGATGGTCGCCGAGCACTACGGGCGTGAGCCCGACCCGGCGTTTGCGGCCGCGTGTTACGCGGCAACGGGAGGCAATCCGCTGTTCGCGTGGGCGCTCGTGGACGCGCTGCACGGCGAGGGTGTCGAGCCGGTCGTGGCGAACGCCGGCCGGCCGCGCGAGATCGGGCCGGAGCCGGTCACGCGCGCTGTAGGGCTGCGGCTCTCCCGCCTCCCCGAGGAGGCTCGGCACTTCGCGAACGCCGCGGCCGTGCTCGGCGACGGCGCGGAGCAGCGAGACGTCGCCGCGCTGGCCGGGATCGACGACGACCACCTCGCCACGCTCGCCGCGACCTCGCTCGCTCGCGCCGCGTTGCTGCGCGTGACGACGCCGACGGTCGAGTTCGCCCACCCGGTCGTGCGCGCAGCGGTCTACAGCGCGATCCAGCCGGCCGAGCGGCTGCGAGCGCACCGGCGGGCGGCCGAGATCCTCGACACGCGCCGCGCCGAGCCCGAGCGTGTTGCGGCACATCTCGACCTGGTACCTCCCGCCGCCGACGCGTTCGTGGTCGACACGCTGCGCGTCGCCGCCGACCGCGCACTCGTCCGCGGCGCGCCCGAGGTGGCCGTCCGGTATCTGCGGCGCGCGCTCGCCGAGCCACCATCGGCGGAGACGCAGGCCGACACGCTGCTCGAGCTCGGACTGGCCGAGCAGCGCGTCGACGTCGCCGCGGCAGCCGAGCACCTGCGGGAGGCGTTCACCGCCACCGAGGATCCCCTGCGCCACGCGCGGCTCGCGCTCCACCTCGGTCGTGCGCTGTTCCGCCTCAACCGCGGCCCCGAGGCCGTGAAGGTCTTCGAGGACGCGATCGCGCGGCTCGAGGGCGAGGAGCCAGAGCTGCGTGAGCTGCTCGAGGCCGAGCTGATCAACTCCGCCGGCTTCGACTCCGACGTGTTCGAGGTCACGCGCTCGAGGCTCGAGCAGGTCGACGAGGGCGCGCTGACCGGTGGCGTCGGGCGCGCGGTGGTCGTGGCGACCGTGCGCTACTTCGAGGCGAGACAGGGCATCGGCCGCGAGCGGATGGCCGCTCTGGCCGACCCGCCGATGGTCGCGGCGCTAATCGAGAGCATGCCGTCTGTGGCGCTCTCGTGCGCGGTCAC
>JBIOZO010000121.1:0-4823 GCA_044871215.1 Gaiellaceae bacterium
GCGCGGCGGCCCGGGTGGCCAGTTCTTCAGCGGGACCGGCGTCATGCGGCAACTCGCGTGGTCGCCGGACGGACGCTGGATGCTCGTCACCTGGCCGACCGCGAACCAGTGGGTGTTCGTTCGCACGGAGCCGCGCAGGATCGTCGGCGTCTCGCGGATCACACAGCAGTTCGGCCGCGCGGCCACAATCCAGGGATGGTGCTGCGCGGGCTGATCGTCGCGGGCCTCGCTTCCGCGGGCCTCGCTTCCGCCGCGCCGCAGCCGATCGTGATCGGGCACTCGGTACACGGGCGCCAGATCGTGGCGTACGAGCGCGGCGACCGGTCCGCGCCCGGGACGCTCGTCGTCGGCGTGATCCACGGCACCGAGCCCGCCGGCCTCGCGGTCATCTCGCGGCTGCGCCGGATGCCGCTGCCGCCGCACGTCCACCTCTGGCTCGTGCCGACGGTGAACCCGGACGGGCTCGCCGCGGGGACGCGGCAGAACGCGCGCGGCGTCGACCTGAACCGCAACTGGCCGGCCGCGTGGGCGCGCAACGGCCGCCCGTGGGAGGGCACCTACTCGGGGCCACGGCCGCTGTCCGAGCCCGAGAACCGCGCGATGCGCGCGTTCATCCTGCGGGTCAAGCCGAAACTGACGATCTGGTACCACCAGCCGCTGGACGAGGTCTACGGATCCGACCCGCACGTCGCCGTGCTGAAGCGCTATGCGCGGCTGAGCGGCCTGCCGTACCACCGGCTCACCGCGCCACGCGGAGCCGCGACCCGCTGGCAGCGCATGCGCTTTCCGCGCGCTCCGGCATTCGTGGTCGAGTTCCCCGGCGGCCGAATCTCGGCCGGCGCGGCGCGGCGGAACGCAGCCGCGGTTATCGCGCTGGCCCGAGATACATCTGAAGGCCGGTCTGCGATGACACGGTAGTGAGTCCCGAGTCCCGCACCGATGCCTCGCTTCTCCGCGCCGCCGCCAGCGACCCGTCAGCCTTCTCCGAGCTGTACTCGCGACACGTACACGTGGTCCACCGCTGGTTCATGCGGCGGATCGCCTGGGCCGCGACCGACCTGACCGCCGAGACGTTCGCCCGCGCGTGGCTCGCGAGAGGCCGCTTCCGTGACGAGCGGGCCGGCTCGGCGCTGCCCTGGCTGCTCGGGATCGCCGCAAACGTGCTCGCCGACACCGTCCGCCGCGACCGGGTGGAGACCCGCGCCCGCGAGCGGCTCGGCCTGCCGCTCGATCTCGCGAGCGACGACGGCTACTCGGCGGTCGAGGAGCGGCTCTCGCCACGACTCGCGCTCGAGCAGAGCCTCGGCTCGCTACCCGAGCACGAGCGACGGGCCCTCGAGCTGCGCGTCGTCGACGAGCTCCCGTACGCACAGGTGGGGAAACGCCTCGCGATCCGACCCGCGGCAGCGCGCCTCCGCGTCTCGCGCGCCCTCCGGCGCCTCGCCCTCTCCGTCCCGAAGGAGGATCTGTGAACAGCGCCCTGCCCACCTGTCTCGTCGACTACCGCGAGGCGCTCGAGGATGCCGCCCGCCGCGATCTGGGCCGGGCCAAAGCCCGCGGGCGCCGTCGGCTCGTGCTGCGCGCCGCCCTCGCCGCGGCCGTCGTGACAGCTACCGCGCTCGGAGCGCTGAGCCTCGTCTCCCGGGACGGCACGGGCGCCTCGGTCGTCGAGCGGGCCGCCGCGGCGGTCGCGCTCTCCCCCGGCACGATCCTGCACGTCGACATGCTCGGCTCGCAGACCAACGGGGACGGGAGCGTGATCACCTGGCGTCACGAGAGCTGGCAGCAGCAAAGCCCGCCCTACGACGGCCGGGAAGTCCAGACCGCGCCCGATGGCTCGATCGCCGAGACCGCGATCGCCGACGGCCGGGACGAGGTCTACGACCCTGCCCGCAACACGATCTACGTCGCCCAACGCGAAACGGCGACGCCCGACGAGTTGAACTCCTACGACCTCGAGCCCGGCCCGAGACCTGGCACGGTTCTGCTCCGCATGCCGGGCCGGGCCGCGCGGGCGAAGGGCGCGCATCTCTTCGCGACCGCGGTGATCACGAAGAAGCAAGCGCAGGCGCTGCGGGAAGGGTCCGACGTGATCGGGATCAAGTTCGCGAAGCGGGGCGGGACTGCGAAACCCACCGTTACCGTCCTCCCTGCCCCGAAGACGTCCAGGCCGGCGCCCTCACGCGACGCCTCGAACGCCGACCCGACCTCGTCGGAGTTCCGCGACCAGATCCTCGCCCTCCTCCGCTCGGGCGACGCCCGCGTCGTGGGTCACGCGACGGTCGACGGGCAGGAAACGATCGAGATCGCCTCGGCCGACGGGCACACGACCTACTTCGTCGATCCGGACAGCTACAGGCCGGTCGAGCTGCGGACGAGAGGCACGGACGGCGGCACGGCGCTTCGGTTCCGCACCTACGAGACGATCGACTCCGACGCAAATGCGACTCTCCTGAGCCTCGCCGCGCAGCACCCAGGCGCGCGGATCGACCGTGCGCCCGCTCACTATCGGGCCGCGGAAGCACGACTGTTCCCTCACGGCTGACCGCGGGCCGGGCGAAGGTCTAGGCTGACCGCGTGCTGAGCGTCGGCGAACAGTTCCCCGATGCGCGTGTCTGGATGGGGCCGCGCGAGGCGGTGTCGCTGCGCGAGCTCGCGGCGGAGCGGCCGCTCCTGCTCCTGTTCTACTTGTTCGATTGGAGCGCCACCTGAACGAGCGAGATGGAGCTCCTGCGTGACAGGAGCGCGGAGTTCGAGCAGGCGGGCGTTCAGGCGGCGGGCATCTCGCGCGACTCGCCCTGGACGCACATCTCCTGGATGCAGGCGCTCGACCTGAACTTCCCGCTGCTGTCGGACTGGAACGCCGAGGCCGTGCGCGCTTTCGGGGTCGCGCACGACTTCCGCGGCTTCAAGGAGGTCGCCGAGCGGACGGCCTTCCTGGTCGACCGGGACGGTACGGTCCGCGGCGCATGGCGGTACGAGGCGGCAGAGGTGCCGGACTTCGACGAGCTGCTCTCGGCCGCCCGGGCCTTGTAGCGCTCGTCGTCGCGGTCTACGTCGGCGCCGGGCTCGTCGCCACGGCGCCGCAGCTCTCGCACGCCGGATCGCGTTTCCTCGCGCGCGGGACCCCGGTCCCGGGCGAGGCGGCGGCCGGCGACCACCTGCAGGCCGAGTACCACCTCTGGCTCGTCGGCCACCAGCTCTCGCGCGGCGCGGCGCCGTGGCGCGACCCGTACACCTTCCGCCCCGAGAGCCCGCCGCGCTGGAACTTCGGAGGCTGGCCGTTCGGGCTGCCGTTCTGGCCGCTCGCGGCGGTCTTCGGCGAGGTACTCGGCTGGAACCTATTCCTGCTGTTGACCTACCTCGCGGCTGGCGCCTTTGCCTACCTCTGGCTACGGGAGCTGCGCCTGCCGGTCGGGGCTGCGCTCGTGGGCGGGCTGGTCTTCGAGCTCGCGCCCTACCGCGTCGCGCAGAGCGCCGGGCACCTGCGCGGGCCGATCTCGGCGCTGCTGCCGCTCGCGCTCTGGGCCTTCGAGCGCTCGCTGAGGGGGTCGCGCTGGTGGCTGGTGGGCGCAGCGGCCGCGCTCTCCTCGATCCCGTTCTCGGACGTCCACCTCGCGCTCGGGGCGATCCCGTTCTTCCTGCTCTACGCGCTCTGCCGAGGTGGCCGCCTCGAGGCCTTGGCCGCGACTGTGCCCGCGGTGGGCGCAGCGCTGGTCGTCGGGCACTTCTCGACGAGCGGCATCGGGTCGGGCGGGCGGTCGCTGCGCGAGGTCGCCCACTACTCGGCGACCGGGCTCGACTTCGTCACGCGGCATCCACGGCACGGCCTCGAGAGCTTCGTCTTCCTCGGCTGGCTGACGCCGCTCGTCGCGCTGGCGGGGCTCGCGCTGCTGCTGGCGGCGCGTCGGTTCGGGCTAGCGGCGGCGCTGGCGATCGGCGCGCTCGTTCCCGTGCTGCTCTCCTTCGGCACGCACTTTCCGCTCTACTCGACGCTCTGGCACCACTTCCCGCCGCTGCGCTACCCGCGCGTGCCGGAGCGGCTGATGCCGGTCGCCTGCCTGGCGATCGCCGGCCTGGTCGCCTTCGCAATCGCGCGCGTGCGCTGGCTCGGCCTCGTCGCGGCGGTGCTCGTGCTCCTCGCCGCGGACCTCAGGGTCTCGATCTACCACGCTGCCGCAGCCGAGCCCGGACGTCAGGCGTACGCAGGACTGCAGGGACGCGGCCGCTTGCTCGAGCTGCCGGTGCTCCACCCGAACGTCCATCTCGGCAGTGTCTATCTCTGGTACGACCAGGTCGCCCAGCGGGAGCGGCCCGGCGGCTACTCGACGATCGCGCCGCAGTCGGCGGCCCGGCTCTCGCTGCGCCTCGCCGAGTTGAACTGCGGCGACTGGCGGCGGGGCGATGACCAGCTGCTGCGCCGCCTCGGCGTCCGCTACATCGCCTTCCACCGCGGCCTGGCCGGGCCGACGGCCTGGTTCGCGTGGCGGGAGCTGCTCGGCCACGGCTTCGGCCAGGTCGCCCGCGACGACAGTGTGACGATGCTCGAGCGCGGCCGGTCGGGCGGAAGGCCGCCGGTCGCCGAGCCCACGAGCCGCGTCGTCTTCTGCGACGGCTGGCGCGGTGGCTCGCCGCGTTTCCGCCACGCGGCCCTCTGGGCGCGCGGTCAGGTGCGGCTGCAGCTGACCACGCGGGACCCAGTACATGTGACCCTCTCGATCAAGGGCGCGAAGCGAGCCCTGCACGTGACGAAGCCGGTCTCGGTTCGCATCGGCCGCGCGGGCTGGTGGCTGATCGGCGTCGACGTCCACCGCGCCGACCGC
>JBIOZO010000122.1:0-5743 GCA_044871215.1 Gaiellaceae bacterium
ACGCCGTTCGAGCACAACGCCTTCCGCTTCCACGTCCGCTGCCCGATCTTCGTCGCGCGCGAGTGGTTCCGGCATCGCGTCGGCTCGTTCAACGAGTTCAGCCTGCGTTACGCCAAGGCGACAGATGACTTTTACGTGCCGGAGCCCGAGGACGTGCGCAGCCAGGTCGGCAAGCCGGGCGCGTACTCGTTCGAGCCGGTCGCCGAGGAGCTCGCCGAGGCGACGCGCGACAAGCTGCAGGCTGTCTACGAGACCGCCTACCTCGCCTACGAGCAGCTGGTGGAGCTCGGCGTGGCGCGGGAGCTCGCGCGGTCGGTGCTGCCGGTCGGCGCCTACACCGAGTTCTACTGGACCGTCAATGCCCGTTCGCTGATGAACTTCCTCTCGTTGCGCAACTCCGAGACCGCGCAGCGCGAGATCCGCCGTTACGCGGAGGCGTGCGAGCGGTTCCTCGAAGAGCGGATGCCGGTGACCTACGCGGCGTTCGTGGCGAACAACCGCACGGCCCCTTAGGTCGAGAGCACCACGGGGTGCTTGCCGCTCCCCGGGCTCTCGCGCGTGACCACCCAGCCGTTGAAGCTGCGGATGCGGTACGGCGCGTTCAGACGGATGTCCTTCTCGTCGCCGGAGGCCCGGAACGTGCCGCACGAGGCAGCGCGCTTGTCCGCGCCGCGGCTGAGGAACATCTCGTAGTACTGGCCCTTGGGCAGCGAGGGTAGATCCTTGACCTCCACCTTCAACGGCCAGTTGCCGGCCGAGTCGGCGTTTCCGACGTGGATCACAGCCGAGGCTTGGCTCCCCGCGACGGTGCTGTGCATCGAAACCGAGGCTGCCTCGTCGAAGGGTGCGTGGTTCGCCCCGTAGACGAAGCCGCCGAGGAACGCCGTGATGGCGATCGCGGCCGCGATGCCGAGCAGCATCCCCACGCGTCGGCGCGGCAGGAAGGAGACGTTGTCGCGCTTCTGCTCGGGCTGAGGCTCGAGCAGGTGCGGCGGCAGCTCCGGCGGCGGTCCGGCCGCGACCAGCAGGTCGTGCACGCGCTCGAGGCGCGCGGCCTCCTCGGGGCTGAGGTCGTCCCCGCCGGCGAGCTCGTCGAAGTTCGGACGATCGGTCATCCGAGATCCTCCTCGAGCAGCACGGACAGACGCCCGAGCGCCGCCCGGGTGCGGGTCTTGACCGTGCCGAGTGGGATGTTCAGGAACTCCGCCACCTCCGACTGCGAGAGCCCGCTCCAGTAGGCGAGCTCGATCACCTTTCGCTCGTTTTCGTTCAGCTCCTCGAGCGCGCGGTGGACGCGCCATGCGGTCCAGCTCGACTCGGCGCGCTCGGCGGGGCCGGACTCGGACGACGGCGTGTCGGGCACCTCCATCGGCGGTTCGGAGCGCGCCCGGCCGCGGTCGGTGATCGCGTTGCGGGCGACGGCGTACAGCCATGGCGCGCCTGGCCCGCGCTCGGGCCGATAGCTGCGGGCGGCGCGCCAGATCGAGGCAAAGGTCTCCTGCACCGCGTCCTCGGCCCGGCCACGATCGCCGAGCCGGCGCAGCGCGAGCCCGAACACCGGCCGCGAGTAGCGCCGGTAGAGCACGTCGAACGCCCCCCGGTCGCCGTCGGCGGTCCGGCGGATCAGCTCGCCGTCGCTCAGGTCGTTGGCCACCACCGCCGGGATGGTGGCGGGTTCCGACCGGCGCGGCAAGCGCATGCTGTCGAGCGCGAGCTCCATCGCACTGCTTTCTACGCTTCCGAGGCGCTGCCGGATTGGAGTGAGCGGCCGCCGTCGACGACCAGCGTTGTACCAGTCACGAAGCTCGCGCCGGCGAGGTAGGAGACGGCGTCGGCGACGTCGTCGGGTGAGCCGATCCGGCCGAGCAACGTCTCGGCGGCCCGCCGCTCCTCCTGGCCGCGTTCGACCGCGACCGGCCCGGGCGCGACGCCGCAGACCCGCACCTCGGGCGCGAGCGCGCGCGCGAGAACCCGAGTGAGCATCCCTTGCGCCGCCTTGGCAGCCGAGTGGGCCGCGAAGAACGGCCACGGCTGGTAGCCGGCTACGTCTTCGATCATCACCACGCACCCGTGCGCCTCGCGGAGCGCGGGCGCCGCGGCCTGGGTCACGAAGAAGCTGCCTTTCGCGGTCGCGCCGAACGCGGCGTCCCAGTCCGCCTCGTCAAGTTTCTCGAAGGGCTTCGGCGCGAAGCCCTCCCCCGCCGCGTTCACGAGCAGATCGAGCCCGCCCAGCTCCTGGACGGCCCGGTCGGCGAGCGCCCGCGCCTCCTTTGGCCGGGAAACGTCTCCGTCGGCGCGGCCGGCCGCGAAGACCGACCAGCCGTCGTGCTCGAGCCGGCGCACGATCGCCTCGCCGACCCGGCCGACACCGCCGGTGACGAGCGCTCGCATTGGCGAGTCATAGCACGCCGCAAGGTTCGCCAATTGCCGGCGTCTACTTGCGGGAACGATGAAAACCCTCGTCCTGACAGCCGTCGTCGGCGCCGCGCTCGCGGCCTCGGCAGGCGCCGCGCCGCCGGTCACCCTGACCCTCGCGGCGAACACCACGACGGTGACCTACGGCTCGCCGGTGACGCTCAGCGGCCAGCTCTCGACCCAGAAGCCGAACCAGTCGATCGGTCTGGTGGCGACCGAGTGCGGCACGACCAAGCAGACGAAGGCGGCCACCGTGAAAACAATCGCCAACGGCGCGTACAGCAGTCCGGTCACGCCCACGATCGCTACCGCGTACCAGGCGACGTACAAAAACGTGAAGAGCGCGACCGTCTCGATCGCGGTCCGTCCGCTGCTCGAGCTGGCGAAGACCTCTGCCGGCCACTACACGGCGAAGGCCACCGCGGCGCAGGCCCTGACCGGCAAGTTCGTGCTGTTCCAGCGCTACAAGAAGCTCCGCAAGCGCTGGGTTCAGGTGAAGCGGCTTCCGCTCGGCGCTGCCGTGCCCGGCGCAGCCAAGCCGGCGATGATCAGCTCAGTCTCCTTCACGTCGACGCTCCGGCGAGGCACCCGCGTGCGCATGATGATCACGGCCAAGCAGGCCGGGCCCTGTTACGTCGCCGCGAGCAGCAAGTCGCTGCGGGCCTAGCCCTCCGCTCTGCGCTCCTGCTCCTCCAGCGCGTCCTGGTAGCGCTCCTCGACCGCTTCCCAGTTGACCACGTTCCACCAGGCCTCGAGGTAGTCGGGCCGGCGGTTGCGGTAGGTGAGGTAGTAGGCGTGCTCCCAGACGTCGTTCCCGAGGATCGGGATGTCGTCGTTCAGTAGCGGCGAGTCCTGGTTCGCAGTCGAGTAGAGCGCGAGGCCGGTCCCGTCGTGCACGAGCCAGGTCCAGCCGGAGCCGAAGCGCTTGACCCCGTTCTCGTTGAACGCCTGCTTGAACTCGTCCAGGCCGCCCCAGAGGTCCTTGATCGCCGCGCCGAGCCGGCCCGACGGAGCGCCGCCGCCGTCCGGCCCCATGATCTCCCAGAAGAGCGTGTGGTTCGCATGGCCGCCGACGTTGTTCCGAACCGCCGCCTGGCTGTCCTCCGGAAGCGTGTCGAGCGCGGCGAGCACCTGCTCGACCGAGCTGTCGGCGTGCTCGGTGCCGGCGAGGGCCTTGTTCGCGTTGTCGACGTACGCCTGGTGGTGCTTGTCGTGGTGGAGGCGCATCGTCTCCTCGTCGATCGTCGGCGCCAGCGCCCCGTAGTCGTAGGGGAGGGGTGGAACCTCGAACGCCATCAAGCACTCCTTTCCTCGCTTCCTCCGGCGAGGCTAACGGGTTGAAACGGCCGGCGGGTGGATATGCTCAGCCGTCCTCGCCGTCGGAAGGAGATGCTGTTGTCCACGCTCGCGTTCAATCGAGAGGAGATCGCGCCCAGGCAGCTCAAGCCCGCGCTGCTGGAGCTCGACGGCATCTCACGTGAGGCGGTCGAGGCGCACTTCAAGCTGTACGAGGGCTACGTCAACAAGCGCAACGAGATTCTCGGGAAGCTCGGCGACGTCGACGTCTCGGCCGCGAACCAGGTCTACTCGGAGGTGCGCGCGCTGAAGGTCGACCTCAGCTTCGCGATCGGCGGGATCAAGAACCACGAGATCTACTTCGATCACCTCGGCGGTAGCGGCGGCGACCCGGACGGCCTCGTCGCGGACCTGATCCAGCGCGACTTCGGCTCGACGGCCGAATGGCGCGCCGACCTGAAGGCGACGGGGATGGCCGGCCGCGGCTGGGCCTGGACTGCGTACGACTGGGACGAGGGCCGCCTCTTCAACTACGTCGGCGACGCGCAGAACACGTTCCCGATCTGGAACGCGACGCCGCTCGTCGCACTGGACGTCTACGAGCACGCGTACTTCATCGACTACCAGACCGACCGCGCGTCCTACATCGAGGCGTTCTTCGCGAACCTCGACTGGGACGTCGTCAACGACTGGGCGCAGCAGTACCAGATCACGCCCTGAGGCATCGCTTGCAATGCCGTCATCAGGATGTGCGAGCTTTGCTCGCTCGTCCGTCGGAAATGACCGGTCGCCACGCGGTGCGACAGGAGCCGAGCCGGTGAGCACCCTGTTCTTCATCGCTATCGGCTACCTGGCCGGCAGCATCCCGACGGGCTATTGGCTGGTTCGGGTGGCGCGCCACGAGGACATTCGCAAGGTCGGCAGCGGCAACATCGGCGCGACGAACGTCTGGCGGACCTACGGCGCGCGCTACGGGGTGCCCGTGATGCTCGCGGACACACTGAAAGGGTTCGTGCCCGCGCTCCTGGCGACGATCTACGTCGGCCACCTCGCGGGCGTGCTCGCCGGCGCCGCGGCGATGCTCGGGCACTGGCGGCCGCTGTTCATGGGCTTCGCGCGCGGAGGCAAGGCCGTCGCGACCTGCGGCGGCGCGTTCCTCGCGGTCGCCCCGATCGTCGGCGGGGTCGGCGCGATCGTCTGGCTCGTGGTCTTCGCGCTCTTCCGCTACGCCTCGGTGGCGTCGATCACCGCGGCGCTGTCGCTGCCGGTCGTGGCCGCCCTGCTCGACGAGCCCTGGCCCGTGATCGCCTTCGCGGCGCTGGCGGCGCTGGCAGTGATCGTGCTGCACCGGCCGAACATCAGCCGGCTCCGCGCCGGGACCGAGACGCGCTTCCGCTTCAGGCGTCCCGCGACGCCCTGAGGCAGGCTCGCGAGGCTGTGCGGGCTTCCGCCCGCGCGGCCGTCTGAAATGACCGTCGAGCCGTCAGCCGCGCCAGTCAGGCCACGAGCCATTCACGTAGCTCGGTGTGCCGCTCGGCGGCGGTGCCGTCGAGCTCGGCCCGAAGCTCGCCGGCCGTGCCGTAGCGCTCCGCAACCACGTCGTGTGTGTGGATTGTCTCGAGGTTGACCTGGCGAGCGAGCAGGAAGTCGTCGTCCCCGAGCTCGGCGTACGCCTCGAGCGTGTCCCGCAGCGCGATTCGCACCGAGTCTTCGACGAACCGCGGTTGCAGGTGCGCGTGCTCGACGACGAACAGCTCGTCGGGCCGCTTCAGCAGCTCGTAGACCGGCGAGCTCATCGAGCCCTCGACGATGCGCACCAGCGCCTCGGCGTTGACCGGCGCCTCGGTACCGACGAAGAGTGTTCCGCGGCCGCGCTGGTTGTGAGTCGCCAGCGGCACGAGCTCGAGGATCCGGTCGACGTCCAGGTCGTCGAAGCCGGCCTCGCCGAGCCGCTCGGCCGCGCGCTCGCGCACGAGTCCCTGCGCACACGGGCAGGCGTTGATCCCGTTCGCCTCGACGCCGACCAGCCGCC
>JBIOZO010000123.1:0-3831 GCA_044871215.1 Gaiellaceae bacterium
ATGGCGCTGCTCGTCGCCTACTCGCCCGACGTCTGGAACACCGAGAAGCCGATGGACATGGGCTTCGTCAACGCGCTCAACCAGAGCCGCTCGTTCCCGCCGCACGACCCGTGGCTGGCCGGCGCCGACCTCAACTACTACTACGTCGGCCACCTGGTGATGGCGATCGTCGTGCGCCTCGCCGACGTCGAGCCCAGTCGCGGCTACAACCTCTCGATCGCGCTGCTCTTCGCGCTGACCGCGACGGCGATGTTCACGCTCGCCGGCACGCTCTGGGCCACGCTGCGCGCGGCGCTTCCCCAGCTGCGCCGCTCGCCGGTGATCGTCGGCCTCGCGGCTCTCCTCGCCGTGCTCGTGCTGGGCAACCTCGCCGGCGGGCGCGAGCTGCTCCAGACGCCGGACCCCCCGGGCGGCTACGACTGGTTCGCCCCCTCGCGCGTGGTGCCGGGGACGATCAACGAGTTCCCCTGGTTCTCGTTCCTGCTCGCCGACCTGCACGCGCACGTGCTCGCGCTGCCGTTCACGTTGCTGGCCACGGCGTTCTCGGTGCAGGTGGCGCTGTTCGGCCCCCGTGCGCGGCCGCGGCTGCGCGCGCTGCTGGAGACGCTGGTCGCGGCGCTCTCGGTCGGGACGCTGTACGCGATCAACTCGTGGTCGTACCCGATCATGGCGGGCGTGTTCGCGGCGGCGCTCGTGCTCTGGCTGCGCGCCCCGGCCTCGGAGGGCGAGGAGCTGCGCGCGGTCCGCTGGGGGCTGCTCGTGCTCGCGCTGAGCATCGTGCTCGTGCTGCCGTTCCACCTCTCGTTCGACCCGGCGGCGGACGGCTTCGGGCTCGTCTCGGACCGCCGTGCGGTGGGCGACTTCCTGTCGGACCAGGCGCTGCTCTACGGGCTGTTCGCGGCGCTTGTGGCGATTGCGTACGCGGGCCGCCTGGCCGCGAGCGCGAAGCCGTGGCGCAACGCGATCTGGCTCGGCGTGCTGCTGATCGTCGGCGGCTCGCTGCTCGCGCCGCTCGACGACCTGGCGGGCGTGTGGGGCCTCGCCCTCCTGCTCGCGGTGGCGATCCACGCCGCGCTCAGCCGCCGCCTGGCCGCGCCGGAGCGGGTGCTGTGGATGCTGATCGCCTGCGGGCTGGGCTGCGTGCTGCTGCCGGAGGTCGTCTACGTGCGCGACGCGTTCGACGGCTCCGAGCTCGAGCGCATGAACACCGTCTTCAAGTTCGGCTACCACGCGTGGCTGTTCCTCGGGCTGGCCGGCACGCTGGCGCTGTTCGCGGCGGTCGCGTGGCTGCCGCGCTGGCTGCGGCTGGGCTGGCGGATCGGGCTCGTGCCGCTCGTGCTGCTGGCGCTCGCGTATCCCTGGGCGGGGACCTACGCGCGCAAGGACGGCTTCAGGGCCTCGCCGACGCTCGACGGCCTCGGCTGGCTGCGCGCGACCGCGCCGGGCGACGTGGACGCGATCGCCTGGCTGCGCGCCAACGCGCCGGGCGACGCGGTGGTGCTCGAGGCCGCCGGCCCCGACTACTCGCAGTTCGGCCACGGCCGGATCTCGACGTTCACGGGGCTGCAGACCGTGATCGGCTGGGGCGGCCATGAGGTTCAGTGGGAGCACGACCCGGGCGACCGCATGCGGCAGGTCGCCAACGCCTACCGCGCCACCGACCCCGCTGCGGTGCGGCCGTTCCTGGCCCGCTACGGGATCGACTATGTCGTCGTGGGGCCGCTGGAGCGCACCGAGTACGGGGAGGCCGGCGTCGCCAAGTGGGACACGCTGGGCCGCCGCGTGTTCGACCGCGACGGCACGATCGTCTGGCAGATCCGTCAGGCCCCGGGGCGCTCGTAGAGCCACTCGGGCATGCCGCCGGTGGGATTCCAGACCTCGCGCTTGAGCAGCCAGCGCGCCCAGTTGCCGGGCGACATCCCGCCGTAGTCGCGCACCCACCAGACGCGGAACGGGAACTCGCGCCCGCGCATGCCCTGGAGTGCCGCCGTCTGCGCGGTGCGCGAGCCCTCGGTGAGGATCACGGCGGCCGTCTGCGGCGTGATCGCGCTGCTCGGCGAGCTCAGGTCGACGTAGCTGCCCTGGAGGTGGCGGAAGTACCACGCCCACGGGAACGTCGCGCCGTCGGCGGTGTCGATGACGATCGGGAACGGCCGCCCGTCGCGCTCGGCGGCGTTCGCCTGGGCCTCGACGCGCTTGGCGACCCGCTTGACCTCCTCCGAGGACTGCGTCGACACGAGCAGCTCGCGCGGGTCGGCGCGGTGCAGCGCGTTGACGTTGAGGCTGGCGAACCCGACGTAGGCCGCGCAGGCGGCCGCGGCGGCGAGGCCGAGCTTGCCCGAGAGCCGGCCGCGGGCGTCCCAGATCGCCTGGAAGCCGAGGCCGGCGAGCAGGACCAGCGGCAGCAGCGGGTGCATGACCAGCCAGGCGAACTTCTCGCTCGCCCACGAGTAGACGGCGAGCGAGAGCAGGAACGCCCAGATCAGGAAGACGCGCAGCGCGGTCGGCCTGCGCAGCGCGAAGACGGCGCCGACGGCGCCGAGCACGAGCACGGGCCACTCCACCCCGAAGAGCACGACGACGTAGAAGCCGACGGGCTCCCCGCCGCGCCCGACGTCCTGCTGGCCGAGCCAGTAGTCCAGGCCGTCGTGGATGCCGTCCCACAGGCCCGCGGGGTGCGTGAGGAACGTGGTGAACAGGATCGTGAACACGCCGGCGAACGCGACGAGTGCCCACGCCCAGGCCTCCCAGCCGACGCTGGTGACCGGCCGCAGCAGCTTCGGGCGCTGCGCGGGGATCAGCAGCCAGCCCAGGAAGAACGTCCCGGCCACGAACACCGTGATGAACGTGGACTCCTTGGTGGCGAAGGAAAGCGCGAGCAGCGCGCCGATCAGCGCCGGCTGGTGGCTGCGCGGGCGGTCCAGGAAGCGGAAGACGACCGCGAGCAGCGCAAGCGTGAGGCAGGCGATGTAGATGTCCTCGCGGGCGAAGCGGCTGAAGTAGAGGTACGTCGGCCCGAACGCGAGCAGCACGGCGGCCGTGAACGCCGCCAGGCGGCCGAGCAGGCCGCGCAGCAGCCAGCAGAGCGCGACCATCCCGGTGCCCATCAGCGCGGGCGCCAGGCGCGCCGTGAAGTCCGAGTCGCCGAACAGCACGTACATCAGCGCCGTCAGATAGAAGCGCAGCGGGCCGTGCAGGATCGGCATGTACCGGTAGTCGCCGCGGTCGCGGAAGATCCAGGAGAAGTAGGCGTCCTGGCTCTCGTCGTGGTGGAAGGGGCGGTTGCCGAGGTCGATCAGGCGCAGCGCCAGCGCGAGCGCGACGAGCGCGACCCAGGCCAGCACCTCCCAGCGCCGCTTCACGCCTGCGCCCCGCCGCGGGCCGCCCGCAGGCGAGCCAGACCCCCGTAGCGCGCCGCGAGCAGCACGAAGCCGAGCAGCGTGATCGGGACGACGATGACGAAGCGCAGGAGGACGATGTAGGAGACCGCGACGCTGCCGGAGCCGCCGAGCGCCTTGATGCCGACGGCGACCGCCGTGTCCTGGGTCCCCGCGTAGCCGGGGCCCGACGGGATCATCGAGAAGATGCTGGCCAGCGCGACGAGGTAGAGGCCCTCGACGAAGTCCATCGGGAAGCCGGCGGCACCGCCGACGGCGATCCAGACGCCGGCCTCGGTGGCCCAGATCAGCACGGTCATCGCCAGCAGCAGCAGGCCGTGGTGCGCGCGGCGCAGGCCCAGCGTGGCCGACGCGAGCGGCGCGACGAAGGCGTGCAGGCGGTCGTTGCGGCGCACCAGCCGGTAGGCGCCGAACGCTCCGGCGATCAGCACGA
>JBIOZO010000124.1:0-12927 GCA_044871215.1 Gaiellaceae bacterium
GGATCATCTCCTGGGGCTCGTCGCTCGGATTGACATCCCGGTGAATCAGTCCCGAAGGGACGTGGAAGAACCCGCCCGTTACCACGTCCGTGCTCTCGCGCCCGCCCGGGCCGAACTCGAACCGGGCACTACCGCGGACGACGTGGCCGAGCACATCTCGATCGCCATGGTGGTGCCAGCCGGACGCGACGCCGCCCTCGGCGCGTGTACGTACGACCATCGCACCCGGCGTGTCGAAGGCGAGCTCACGGATGAGTCCCGGCGTCGACGCAGCCGGTGCCAGCCCGTCGGGGCGGACGGCTCGTATTTCCGGTGTTCTGTCTTGCGAAGCGATGCTGCAAGGCTACTCGCCGAGACCTTGCCCTGGGCCAGCGTGCGGGAATGTCACTCGACGGCCAGAGGCAGTCAAAGACCGCATATCGTCGCGGCGTCGATAGCTGGTCCGGGAAGTGGCAGCCCAAAGTGCCTTGGGCACCTACGGCAATGTCACCCGACACCGATTACGTCATCCCCGTCTGAAAGGATCCAGGGCATGACACTTATCGGAATTCTCGTTCTGATCGCCATCATTTGGCTTCTTATCGTGCTTCTCGGTGGGCTGCCGACGTGGCTGCTGCTTCTGCTGATCGTGTTGGTGATTGTCTGGTTCGTCGGCGGCCGAGGCCGCGCTGCATAAGGCGTGAGTTAGCCCGTTCGCGAGAGGCCGACAGGAGGCCGGCGAACCGAGTTCGAGCCCGGCTCAGCCCAAGACGAGGACGTTAGCGGGCCGAGAATCCAGAGACGGCGGCCTGGGCCAGCGTGCGGGAATGCAACCCGAGCGCGGCAGCTGAGCTAGTCGTCAGCCAAATCGCTCGGGACGACTGAGAACATGACGCAGTCATGTCGCCGCCCATGCGTCTCGCAGTGATTGCGCAACAGACCCTCTCGCCGGAAGCCCGCCTTCTCGATCGCGCGGATCGACGCGACGTTCTCGGCCGCCGCCTCGGCGTAGACCCGCTGGAGGCCGAGGTCAAGCGCCCACCTGGCAGCAAGCCGAAGGGCTCGCGGAGCGACTCCTCGCCCGCGCGCGTCGGGAAACACCGAAACCGCGAGGCCGGCGACCTTCTCGTCGTCGAACTGGACGTTGACGAGTCCCAGGGCGACGTCGCTCGTCGCGTCGGCGATGACGAACGGTGCCGCACTCCCAGCCCGCCATCGCTCCCGGGCGCGCAGCACGAGGTCGCGCTGCCGCTCGGCCGTAAGCGGCTCATCGTCCAGCCACTTTCTCGCCTCGGGATCGTTGGCAGCGTCGGCGATCAAGGGCACGTCGCGTTCCTCTGAACGACGAAGCACGATTACACCGTCGCTCAGCGGTGCGGGAAGTTCGAGCTTCACGGCCCCCATCGTGACTGACGTAGACGCCAGCTTGGGCGGAAGTGATTGTCGCCCGAAACGCGTTTCCGACTACGCCCACGGATGGAGCGCTCACGCTTCGCCGCCGTTACCCTTCCTCGGTGAACGGCGGCTCGGAGGACCCCGCAAGCACGACGGGCTTCCCCGAGCTGGACAGCCTCCTCGAAGACTTCGTCTCGCGGGTCTCGGCGATCCTGGGCGACGACTTCGTCGGCGCCTACCTCACGGGCTCGTTCGCGCTCGGCGGCGGCGACCGGCACAGCGACGCCGACTTCATCGTCGTCACCGCGAAGCGGCCGACGCCCGCGCAGGAGGCGGCGCTCCGGAAGCTTCATGCCGAGATCCCGACGCGCGACGGCTACTGGCCGCACAACCTCGAGGGCTCGTACGCCCCGGCGGCCGACCTCGCGTCGCTCGAGGCACTCGGCGAGGAGTGGCTTTACGTCGACCGCGGCCACCGGGAGATGGAGTGGTCGCCCCACTGCAACACCGAGGACGTGCGCTGGACCCTGCGCGAGCGGGGCGTGACGCTGGCTGGGCCGGAGCCCCGCGAGCTCGTTGCCGAGGTTCCACCGGAGGCGCTGCGCGACAGCATGCGGCCGCAGATCGAGCGCTTCCTGCCAGACCTCTTCACCTGGATCAGCTTCGACAACGCCTGGGCGCAGAAGTACGCGGTCGCGACGCTCTGCCGGATGCTCTACACGCTCGAGACAGGGGAGGTGACGTCGAAGCCCGCCGCGCTCGCGTGGGCGAAGGAGACGCTCGCGCCGGTCTGGCGCGAGCTGATCCAGCAGGCGCTCGACGACCGGGACCGGGAGTGGAACCCCGAGGAGCGACCGCGGCCCGGGAGCGTCGAGGCGACGACGGCCTTCGCGGACTACGCGCGGGGCCGCGCGGCGGTGCGAACCGGCGTCGAGGTCGCGCTGTTCGTCACCCGTAAGGGCGGCTCCGAGGTCCTGATCGTCCACCGCTCGCCCGAGCAGGGCGGCTACTGGCACGTGGTCGCAGGCGGGGTCGAGCCCGGCGAGTCCATCGAGGACGCCGCGCGGCGCGAGCTGCGCGAGGAGACCGGCCTGGCGGCCGAACTCGAGCAGGGCCTCGAGGTGGTCGAGTACGCCTACCCGCTGACCGAGGAGCCTGCGGATATCCGCAGGCGCTACGACGAGTCGGTGGCCGAAGTGGCGGTGACGTGCTTCCGCGTCACCGCCCCCGACGACTGGGAGCCCGCGCTCGACTGGGAGCACGACGACCACCGCTGGTGCACGGCCGCGGAGGCCGTCGCGGCGCTCCGCTGGCCCTCAACCGCGGACGCCCTGGGCCGATTGCTTGCGTGAGTGCGCGCGTACCCGGTTGCGGGATGCGAGGCAAACCTGGTAGGAAGACCTCGCATTGCGCAGACCTGAGCGACGCGAGCGGCGTAGGGGTGCAGTCAGCGCGGCCCCGCACCTCGACCGGATCGACCAGCGGCTGATCGAGGCGCTGCAGAAGAACGGCCGCGAGCCCTTCCGGCGCATCGCCGCGAGGGTCGGCGTCTCGGAGGCGACGATCCGCGCGCGCTACCAGCGACTCTGCGAGGACAACATCCTCCAGGTGACCGGCGTGACGAACCCGCTGGGGCTCGGCTTCGACGCGATCGCGATGGTCGGGATCCGCACGGGCGGAGCGCCGGAGCCGGTCGCCGACGTGATCTCGCAGTGGGACGAGGCCGACTACGTGGTAATCACGGCGGGCCAGTTCGACATCCTCGTCGAGCTCGTCTGCGAGGACCGGCGCCAGCTCCTCGACGTGACCAACAGGATGCGCGAGCTCGAGGGCGTGGTCTCGACCGAGAGCTTCCTCTACCTCGAGCTCTGGAAGCAGCTCTACGACTGGGGCGCCAAGGTCGAGAACGGCGTGCGGGCGGGGGTGAGCTGATGGCGGCGACCGAAGAGCAGCAGCAGGCGCCGGCCACCTCGAGCACGAGCGACGTCCGGCTCGAGCACGTGACGAAGCGCTTCGACGACGTCGTCGCCGTCGACGACCTCTCGCTCGAGATCGAGCGCGGCAGCTTCTTCGCACTGCTCGGCCCTTCGGGCTGCGGCAAGACGACGACGCTGCGCATGATCGGCGGATTCGAGGAGCCGACCGAGGGAACGATCTACCTCGGCGACGAGCCGGTCACCGGAAGGCCCCCGTACAAGCGCGACGTGAACACGGTCTTTCAGTCGTACGCGCTCTTCCCGCATCTCTCGATCTTCGAGAACGTCGCCTTCGGCCTGCGCCGGCGTGGCGTGGGCAAGCGCGACGTGCGCGGTCGGGTCGAGTCGATCCTCGGGCTCGTCGGGCTCGAGGGCCTTGGCAAGCGCAAGCCGCGGCAGCTCTCCGGTGGCCAGCAGCAGCGCGTGGCGCTGGCGCGGGCGCTCGTGAACAAGCCGCGCCTGCTGCTGCTCGACGAGCCGCTCGGCGCGCTCGATCTGAAGCTCCGCAAGCAGATGCAGCTCGAGCTGAAGGCGATCCAGAACGACGTCGCGATCACGTTCATTCACGTCACGCATGACCAGGAAGAGGCGATGACGATGGCGGACCGGATCGCGATCATGAACGCCGGCCGGATCGAGCAGCTCGGCACGCCCACAGACCTCTACGAGCGCCCGCAGACGGCCTTCGTGGCGAGCTTCCTCGGCATCTCGAACCTCTTGCCGGGAACCGTCAGCGGCCCCGGCGCCGTACGCCTGGACGATGGCACCGACGTTCGAGTCCCGGAGGCGGCGCTGAACGGCCGCACCGGCAAGGTCGCCGTCGGCGTGCGCCCGGAGAAGATCCGCCTCGGCCACGCCGAGGAGAACAAGCTGACCGGCCGCCTGCTCGAGACGGCCTACGTCGGCGTCGCAACTCAGTACGTGCTCGAGACGCGCGCCGGCAACATCAGCGTCTACGTCCAGAACAGCGAGCCCGGAGCCGCCGAGCAGGCTCCGAGCGAGATCTCGTGGAGCCCGGACTCCACGTTCGTCGTCGATCCGACGGAAGGAGTGGAATGAGCGACCAGCTCACCAGGCAGGAGCTGCTCAAGCGAGCAGCGATCGGCGGGGCGGCAATCACGTTCCCCGGCATCCTCGCCGCCTGCGGCGGCAGCGGTACGTCAGCCAGCGGAGGCACGACGAGCGTCGAGCACAAGCTCGCGAGCACGCTGAACTTCTCGAACTGGACGCTCTACATGGACGTGAACAAGAAGACGAAGGCCTTCCCCTCGCTCCAGGCGTTCGAGAAGAAGACCGGCGTCCACGTCAACTACACCGAGGACATCAACGACAACGCCGGCTTCTTCGGGAAGATCCAGGGCCCGCTTTCGCGCGGCCAGTCGATTCACCGCGACATCGTCGTGCTGACCGACAACGACCGCTACCTCGGGCTGATGCTGAGGAAGGGCTGGGCCGAGAAGCTCGACAAGTCGGCGATCCCGAACATGAAGAACCTGGTCGACGTGCAGAAGCACCCGAACTTCGACCCGGACCGCGACTACACGCTGCCCTGGCAGTCAGGCATGTCGGGTATCGCCTACAACGACACGCTCACCGACCCGGTGCTTTCGATCGACGACCTGCTCGAGAACCCGAAGCTGAAGGGCAAGATCACGGTGCTCAACTCGATGGGCGACGCGATGACGATCGTGATGCTCGCGAACGGCGACGACCCGACGCACGTCACCGACAAGGCGTGGAACGCAGCGTTCAAGCGGATCCAGAAGGCCGTCGACAGCAAGCAGATCCGCCAGTTCACAGGCAACGACTACGCGCCGATCCTCGCCCGGGGCGATCTGAAGGCCGCTATGTCGTGGTCGGGCGACATCGCGCAGATCGGGAACAAGCATCTCCACTGGAACGTGCCCGAGGCCGGCGGCGCCCTCTGGACGGACAACATGCTGATCCCGAAGGGCGGCGACGTCTACACGGCGTCGGTCTACATGAACTACGTCTACGACCCGAAGGTCCAGGGCGCGATGGAGGCCGGCGACCCGAAGAAGAACATCACCGGGATCTACTACATCCCGCCGGTGAAGGGCGCCGGCGCCTTCGCCAAGAAGTACGACCCGGCGGTCGCGAACAACCCGCTGATCTTCCCGAGCGCGGCGACGCTCAGCAAGGTGAAGATCTTCGACAGCAAGGCGCTCAACAACCAGAAGTACCTCGAGCAGTGGCAGAACCTGGTCTCTGCGTGAGCCGTTGAGCCTGTTCCACCGTCACCGGGGCCTGACGCCGTACCTGCTGCTCTTACCGGGCGTGCTCTTCCTGGCGGTGTTCTTTGTCGTGCCGCTGGGGTTCCTCGCCGAGCAGTCGCTGCAGTCGGGGAACTTCGACATCGGCTACACGTTCTCGTGGCAGTGGAGCAACTACTGGGACGCGCTCCACAACTACAAGGCCCAGTTCATCCGCTCGCTCGAGTACGCCGGGATCGCGACGCTGCTCGCGCTCGTGATCAGCTACCCGGTGGCGTACTGGATCGCGTTCCGCGGCGGCCGCTGGAAGAACCTGCTGCTGCTGTTCATCGTCGCGCCGTTCTTCGTGACATACCTGATCCGCACGCTGGCCTGGGAGACGATCCTCTCGGACAACGGCTTCGTCGTGAACACGCTGCAGGCGCTGCACGTGCTCGGGCCGAGCGGGCGGTTGCTCGCGACCTCCACGGCCGTCGTGACCGGGATCACCTACAACTTCCTGCCCTTCATGGCGCTGCCGCTGTACGTCTCGCTCGAGCAGATCGACGGGCGCCTGATCGAGGCGGCGGAGGACCTGTACGCGAGCAAGTGGCATGCGTTCTGGCGCGTGACGTTCCCGCTCTCGCTCCCGGGCGTCGTGGCCGGCACGCTGCTCACGTTCATCCCGGCCGCCGGCGACTTCATCAACGCCGAGCTGCTCGGCTCGACGGACAACCACATGATCGGCAACGTCATCCAGTCGAAGTTCCTCCAGCTGACCGACTACCCGGCCGCGGCGGCGATGTCGTTCATCCTGATGGGCGGGATCCTGGTCGCGGTGTTCCTCTACGCCCGCGTGGTCGGCACGGAGCAGCTGACGGGGACCGCGGCGTGAGCGCCGTCGCGGTCGAACGGGGTCGAGCGCGCGGAGGTGCGCTCTCCGGCGCGTGGGCCTTCGTCAAGCGCCACGTTCTGACGGTTTACTCGATCCTGTTTTTCGCCTACCTGCTCCTGCCGATCGCCGTCGTCGCCGTCTTCTCGTTCAACAACCCGCCGGGCAAGTTCAACTTCACCTGGAATCAGTTCACCTGGGACAACTGGCGCTATTGGAACGGCGTTCCGGGAATCGAGAGCGCGATCATCCTCTCGCTCGAGATCGCGTTGATCGCAAGCCTGATCGCGACAGCGCTCGGCACCCTGATCGCCCTTGCGCTGGTGCGCTACAGCTTCCGCGGCCGCGCGTCGACCAACATCCTCATCTTCCTGCCGCTTTCGACGCCGGAGATCGTTCTCGGCGCGTCGCTGCTGACGCTGTTCCTGAACACGACCTTCGTCAGGGTGCAGTTCGGCTTCTGGACGATCCTGATCGCGCACATCATGTTCTGCATCAGCTTCGCGGTCGTGACCGTCAAGGCGCGGCTCGTCGGGTTCGACCGCCACCTCGAAGAGGCGGCGATGGACCTCGGCGCGAACGAGTGGATGACCTTCCGCAAGGTGACGCTGCCGCTGATCGCGCCGGCGATCCTGGCCGCGTTGCTGCTCTGCTTTGCGATCTCGATCGACGACTTCGTCGTCACGTACTTCAACGCGGGCTCGAGGGTCACGTTCCCGCTCTACGTCTGGGGCTCCGCTCGCAACGGCGCGCCCCCACAGGTGAACGTGATCGGAACGGCCATCTTCGTCATCGCCGTCACGGCGATGCTCATCAACGTGATCTTCCAGATGCGGCGCGAGAGGAGAGGAGCAGCATGACCACCGTTTCCCCAGGCCTGTCGCCGGCCGAGCTGCAGCAGGCCGCGCGGGACCACCTCTGGCTGCACTTCACCCGCATGGGCGGCTACCGCGACGCCGAGGTGCCGATCATCGTCCGCGGCGACGGTTGCTACCTCGAGGACGCGAACGGCAAGCGTTACCTCGACGCGCTCGCGGGCCTGTTCTCGGTCAACATCGGCTACAGCTACGGCGAGGAGATCGGCAAGGCGGCGCTCGAGCAGATGCGCGAGCTGCCCTTCTACACGAACTGGTCGTACGCCCATCCGCGCGCGATCGAGCTCGCGGAGACCGTCGCCGACCTGGCGCCGGGCGACCTCAACCGCGTCTTCTTCGTATCCGGTGGGTCCGAAGCGGTGGAATCGGCCTGGAAGCTCGCGCGGCAGTACTACCTGGCTCGAGGCGAGAAGGACCTGCGCGACATCGTCACGCCCGGCGGGCGCGCCGGTGCGCACGAGCCGGAGACCATGCACGACGCGGTCGTCAGCAGCCTGCGGCCCGCGCCGCGGCGTTACAAGGCCGTCGCCCGCCGCGTCGCCTACCACGGCACGACGTTCGGCGCGCTTTCGATCAACGGCATCGCGGCGATCCGGGCACCGTTCGAGCCGCTCGTTCCCGAGGTGCGCCACGTCGCGAACACCAACCGCTACCACCGTCCGCCGGAGGAGACCGAGGAGCAGTTCACCGCATACCTGCTCGACGACCTCGAGCAGACGATTCTGGCGATGGGGCCCGAGACGGTCTGCCTCGTCCACATGGAGCCGGTACAGAACGCGGGCGGCGCGTTCACGCCCCCGGAGGGCTACTGGAAAGGCGTGCGCGAGATCTGCGACCGCTACGACATCCTGCTCTCCGCGGACGAGGTGATCACAGCCTTCGGGCGGGTCGGCCACTGGTTCGGCTCGGAGCGCTACGACATCCGCCCGGACATCATCTGCAGCGCGAAGGGCCTGTCGTCCTCGTACGCCGCGATCGGCGCGGTGATCACCACCGACCGCGTGATGGAGCCCTTCCTCGACTCCACCAGCATGTACACGCACGGGATCACGTTCGGCGGCCACCCGGTCATGTCGGCGATCGCGCTGAAGAACATCGAGATCATGAAGCGCGACCGGATCGTCGAGCGGGTCAAGGAAAACGAGGACGCGTTCCATGCGACGCTCGCACAGCTGCTCGAGCTGCCGATCGTCGGCGACCTGCGCGGGACGGGCTACTTCTACGCGCTCGAGCTCGTGAAGGACAAGGAGACGCGCGAGACGTTCTCGGACGAGGAGTGCGAGCGGCTGCTGCGCGGGTTCCTCACGCCGAGGATGTTCGAGGCCGGCCTGATCTGCCGCGCGGACGATCGCGGCGACCCGGTGATCCAGATCTCACCGCCGCTCGTGGCGGGCGCGTCCGAGTGGGACGAGCTCGTCGGGATCCTGGGCACGGTGCTCGAGGAGGCCTGGCAGCGCATCTGACGCAGCCGTGGTGGGTCGAGGAGGCGCTCGCCGCCGGTCTCGGCGGGGAACCGGCCCCGCCGCTCGCGGGCGACACCGACGCCGACGTCGCGATCGTCGGCGGCGGCTACACGGGCCTCTGGACCGCGCTTGCCCTGAAGGAGCGTGAGCCCGGCCTCGACGTGGTCGTGCTCGAGGCCGACGAGTGCGGCCGCGGGCCAAGCGGGCGCAACGGCGGGTTCTGCCACGGATACTGGGCACATCTACCGCGGCTGCGGGAGCGCTTCGGCGACGCGGGCGCTGTGGAGGTCGCGAAGGCGAGCGAGGCGATCGTGCCCGGCGTGCGCGCGTTCGCCGAGGCGGAGGGCGTCGATGTCTGGCTGCGCGAGGGCGGGATGCTGCGCGTCTCCGCCGCGCCGGCCCAGGACACGGCGGTGCTCGAGGAGGTCGAGGCCGCCCGCGAGCTCGGCGTTCCGGACGAGGCAGTGGCGCTCTCGCCCGCCGAGCTGACCGAGCGGATCGACTCGCCGGTCTTCCGCGAGGGGGTCTTCCTGCGGGACGGCGCAACGGTGCATCCGGGGCGCCTGGCGCTCGCGCTCCGCCGGGCCGTCGCCGCCAAGGCACGGCTGTACGAGCACACCCGCGCCACGGACGTCAGCGAGGGGATCGTCGCAACCGCGCACGGCCGCGTGCGGGCGAAGGAGATCGTGGTCGCCGTCAACGCCGCCGCGGCGGGCTGGAAGCCGCTCCGTCGCCACCTGACAGCCTTCGGCTCGTACGTCGTCCTCACCGAACCGGTGCCCGAGCTCCTCGAGGCGATCAACTGGACAGGCGGCGAGGCGGTGATCGACGGGCGCATGTTCCTGCACTACTTCCGCACCACGAACGACGGGCGCGTGCTGATGGGCAGCGGCTCCGGGCCGATCGGCTTCGGCGGGAAGATCGACGACCGGTTCTTCACCGACGAGGCCACGGTCGCACGCGCCGAGCGGGGGCTGCGCCGCCTGCTGCCGGGCCTTGCCGACGCCAAAGTGACGCACGCCTGGGGCGGGCCGATCGACGTCTCCTCGGACCATCTGCCCTTCTTCGGGACCGTGGACGGCACGCGGATCCACTACGGCGCCGGGTACTCGGGGAACGGTGTTGGCCCGAGCTGGCTCGGCGGGCAGATCCTGGCGGGGCTCGCGCTCGGCGTCGACGACGAGCTGACCCGCCTGCCGCTGGTCACGCGACGGGTGCCGAAGCTGCCGCCGGAGCCCCTCCGACGCCTCGGCGGCGGGCTCGTGCGAGCGTCGATCCTCGCCTGCGAGGAGGCCGAGGAACAGGGCCGGCGCGGGCCGCTGCCTGCGCGCGTGGGGGCCGCGCTGCCGCGCCTGCTGGGCATGTCGGTCGGCACGCGCTGATGCGAATCCTCTTGGCGACGCATCAGCTCTCCTGGATCGGCGGCGCGGACACGTACACGCTGACGGTGGCCGAGCACCTCCAGCGCCTCGGGCACGAGGTGACGATCTTCGCGGGCGAGCTCGGCGAGATGACTAACGCCGCGCGAGCGTCGGGCATCGCGGTCACCGACGACGAGAGCGCGCTGACCGAGCCGGACGTGATCTACGCGCAGGACGCCTACGCCGCGCTGCTGCTCGCGGATCGGTACCCGCAGACACCGCAGGCAATGGCGATCCACGCGGACGAGCACGACCTCTGGCTGCCCCCGCAGCTACCTGGGGTCACAGCTGCAGTCGTGGCCTTGCACGAGCGGGTCGCGAAGCGCGCGCGAGCCGCGGCGGTCGTGCCCGAGGTCGTCCGGCTGCGACAGCCCGTCGACACCGAGCGCTTCTCGCCGCGAGGCCCCTTACGCGACCCTCCGCGCAAAGCG
The DNA here is from genome assembly GCA_044871215.1 of Gaiellaceae bacterium. Classification (GTDB taxonomy): domain Bacteria; phylum Actinomycetota; class Thermoleophilia; order Gaiellales; family Gaiellaceae; genus AC-32. The sequence continues at coordinate 10,646 of JBIOZO010000124.1, forward strand.
CTGCTGCTCGGGAACTACCTGGCGGGCGACCAGCTCGACGTGATCGCCAGTGCGTTCGAGGAACAAGGCATCGAGTGGGAGCAGGTCGGCTACCGCAACGGCGGTGCGCCGACGCTCGAGCCCGAGCGCCTGATGGGCGACGCCGACATCGTGGTCGGGAAGGCCCGCGTGATCGTCGAGGCGATGGCGAGCGGCCGGGCGGCGTACGTCTACGACCATAACGGCGGCGACGGCTGGGTCACGTCCGAACGCTACGCGCTGCTCGAGGCCGACAACTTCGGCGGCCAGGCCGAGCCCGTCGCGGCCGACCTCGAGCGGCTACGCGTCGACCTGCAGGCCTACCGCCCCGACATGGGCGCGTCGAACAGGCAGCTCGCCGTGGCGAACCACAGCGCGAACAAGCACGCGCAGGAGCTCGCGCTCCTTTTCCAGCGGCTCAATCCGCGGCCGCAACCGGTCGACGGGCCGCTGCGGGAGCTCGCTCGTCTCGTCCGCGTCCAGGCGGACATCGAGCGCCGCGCCTCCGCGCTGTCCCTCGAAGCCTACGAGGTGCGAAAACGGGAGCGCGCCCAGCTCGAAGCCCTCGAGAAGCGCGTGGAGGAGCTCGACGCGACTGCGCGCGCCGCGCTGGAGCGCGAGCAGGCGCTCCTCCGACAGCGCCGCGTGCGGCTCGGGCTGGCGCTCGGGCGTGTCCTCGACGTCGTCAAGCGACCGTTCCGCTGAGCATGGCTGCGCTGCCCGACGACCTCGTGCTGGGCGAGTACGTGGTCTTCCACGGCGACGTGCGGATCGGCCGGGGTTGCCGGATCGACGACGGCGCGATCGTCGGGCGCGTGCCCGTGCTCAGCGAGACCTCGAGCTCACCGCGCAGCGCTCCCGAGCCGACGACGCTCGAGGACTACTCGGTGATCTGTGCGGGCGCGATCGTCTTCGCGGGAGCGCGGATCGGCGCGCGGGCGATCGTGGGCGACCAGGCACACGCACGCGAGCGGTCGAGCCTCGGCCCCGATTCGATGCTGGGCCGCGGGAGCGCCCTCGGCCCGGATGCCGTCGTCGGCGCGCGCGTCAGGATCCAGACCAACGTCTGGCTGACCTCGGGCACGGTGGTCGAGGACTCCGTCTTCGTCGGGCCAGGAGTCGTCACGACCAATGACGACGAGATGGAGCACGGCGTTCCTGCCGAAGCGCTGCGGCCGCCGGTGCTACGGCGCGGCTGCCGGGTAGGAGGGGGTGCCGTGCTCACTCCCGGCGTCGAGATCGGCGAGGAGGCGTTCGTCGCCGCGGGCGCAGTCGTGACTCGGGATGTGCCGCCGCGCGCAGTCGTGATGGGCGTGCCGGCGCGGGTTGTCCGCCAGCGCTGAGGCGATAATCGCGATCGGTGGAGGTCCTCCTCGGCACCCAGGCACTCGAGCCGCGCGCCTACCTCGTCACGGTCGCCGAGCACCTCGAGCGGCTGGGCCACGAGGTGCGCGTCTTCTCGGCCGAGCCGCTGCCCTCGCCCGAGGACCTGCGCGTCGTCGGGGTCGAGCGCGACCTGCCGCTCGCGCCGCACGTGATCTACAGCCAGGATGCGGAGGCGGCGCTCCTGCTCGCCGACCTCTACCCGCTGACGCCTCAGCTCTTCGCCGCGCACTCCGACCGCTACGAGGTCTGGCTTCCGCCGCAGCTCGCCGGCGTCGTGGCGCGTGTGGTCGTCTTCGACGAGCGGTCGGCCGAGCGCGCGCGCGCCGCTGCGCTGCCGCAAGAGCTCCTTCGCCTGCGCCGCCCGGTCGACCTCGAGCGGCACGCGCTTCGCGGCTCGCTGCCCGAGCGGCCGCGCCGTGCCCGAGTCGCGCTCGACGGGCTGTCCGACTACCGCGCCGGCCTGCTCCAGCGCGCGCTTGCCGATGCGCGGATCGAAATCGGGATCGACGCCGACTTTGCGGTCGGCCGCGGGCAGGCGATCGTGGATGCGCTCGCGGAGGGCCTGCCCGTCTACGTCTACGGGGACGACGGCGGCGACGGCTGGGTGACGCCCAAGCGCTACGACCTGCTAGAGGCCGACGGCTTCTCCGGACGGGCCGAGGCCGGCGCGACGACGTTTGAGCGACTCCGCGCCGATCTCGACGCCTACGACCCGGCGATGGGCCCGGCGAACCGCGACCTCGCGGCCGCGCACGACGCGCGAGCGCACGTGCAGGCGCTCGTGAGCGCGTTCGACGAGGTCAAGCCGCGGCACGATCCCGTCACGGCGCCGCTGCGCGAGCTTGCACGGCTCGTCCGGCTCGAGGCCGCGAGCGCGC
>JBIOZO010000125.1:0-4059 GCA_044871215.1 Gaiellaceae bacterium
TCCTCGCCGCACGCGAGGCGTTCCGCATTCTCCAGACGCAAGGCGCCGGCGGCTCGATCGTGTTCGTCGCGTCCAAGAACGCGCTCGTGGCCGGCGCGAACGCCGCAGCGTACTCCTCCGCAAAGGCGGCGTCACTGCACCTCGCGCGGTGTCTTGCGGAGGAGGGCGGACCCGACGGGATCCGTGTCAACACCGTCAACCCCGACGCGGTGATCCAGGGCTCGGGCATCTGGTCCTCGGAGTGGATGGCCGAGCGTGCGAGCACGTACGGCGTCAGCGAGGAGGGCCTCGAGGAGTTCTACCGCGGCCGCACCAAGCTCGGCGTCAGCGTCTACCCAGAGGACGTCGCCGAGGCGATCGCGTTCTTCGCCGGGCCGCGATCTGCGAAGTCCACCGGCAACATCCTCAACGTCGACGGCGGCGTGTCGGCCGCGTACCCGCGATGAGCCAACCCACTCGAATGGAACTGTCACCCAACGTCAGCGGCGGCGTGACCGCCGCAACCCGGTAGTGCGAAGGAGGCGCACGATAGACCGGTTCGCGTCCGAGACTCCCAGACGAAAGGATCCATCCATGCACAAGCACAGATGGGCGGTCTTCGCCGCGGCGTTCCTCGTCGCCGGCGCGGTCGTGGCGGCCTCGTTCGCCGGACCGAGCCGCTCGACCGCGGGCAAGACGTTCTACTTCATCCCGAAGGACACCCTCAACCCGTACGAGGTCATCGCCGACCGGGGCGGCAAGCTCGCCCTCACGGAGCTGGGCGACAAGCAGGTCGTCCAGTCGGGCACCGAGGACACGGCCGCCGCGCAGCAGCCCGCGGTTCAGGCGGCCATCCAGGCACGGGCGGCCGGCATCGTGATCGCGGGCAACGATCCCGACGCGCTCTGCCCAGCGCTGAAGCAGGCACAAGCGGCCGGGACACACGTCATCGCGTTCGACTCGGATGTGAACTGCCGCGAGCTGTTCATCAACCAGGCAGACACGGAGACGATCGGCCGTAGCCAGATCGCACTGCTCGCGAAGATGATGGGCTACAAGGGCGAGTTCGCGATCCTGTCCGCGGCGTCGACCGCGACGAACCAGAACGCGTGGATCAAGTACATGAAGCTCGAGCTGAAGAAGCCGCGGTACAAGAACATGAAGCTCGTCAAGATCTACTACGGAAACGACAACCCCGCGCAGTCGAGGCAGGCGACCGTCGCGATGCTGCAGGCGTACCCGAACCTGAAAGGGATCGAGTCGCCGACGACGGTCGGGATCTCCTCGGCCGCGCAGTACCTCTCCACGTCCAAGAAGTACAAGAAGAAGATCGTCCTGACAGGTCTCGGCCTGCCGAGCCAGATGAAGAAGTACGTCCACGACGGAACCGTCAAGGCGTTCGCCCTGTGGAACCCCGAGGACCTCGGGTACCTCGCGGGATACGCGGTCTCGGCGTTCGCCGACGGCAAGATCAAGGGCAAGGTCGGCGAGACGTTCAAGGCCGGCAAGCTCGGGACGTACAAGATCATCCTCGGCCCCGACAAGAGGCCTCAGGTGATTCTCGGACCGCCGTACGTGTTCACCATCAAGAACGTCGACAAGTTCAAGTTCTAGGCCAGTCAGGGGGCGCCGCGCTTCGCGGCGCCCCCGCCTTCACCCGGCGATCGTGACGACAACGGACCCAGCGCCCGTCATCTCCCTGGAGCACGCGGAGAAGAGCTTCGGTGCCGTCCATGCGCTCGCGGACGGCGACATCGAGCTCTTCGGGGGCGAGGTGCACGGACTCGTCGGCGAGAACGGCGCCGGCAAGTCCACCCTCGTCAAGATCCTCGCCGGTGTCCATCGTCCCGACTCCGGGCGGCTCCTGCTGGACGGCGAGGAGGCGATCTTCGACAACGCCAAGCAGTCGCAGGCGGCGGGGATCGCGATCATCTTCCAGGAGCCGACGCTCTTCCCCGACCTCACCGTCGCCGAGAACATCTTCGTCGGCGTGCAGCCGCTCAAGCGTTTCCGTCGCATCGACGGTCGACGGATGCGGCGCGAGGCCTCGACGCTGTTCGAGCAGCTCGGCGTCAGGCTCGACCCGGACCGGCTTGCCCGTGGCCTTTCGATCGCCGATCAACAGCTCGTCGAGATCGCCAAGGCGTTGACCACCAACGCCCGGGTGATCGTGATGGACGAGCCCACCGCGGCTCTGACGACGAACGAGGTCCAACGACTGTTCCGGATCGTCGAGACCTTGCGGGCACGCGGCAACGCGGTGCTCTTCGTCTCCCATCGACTCGAGGAGATCTTCGAGCTCTGTCAGCGGGTCACCGTGATGCGGGATGGCCGGCACGTCTGGACGAAGCCGATCGGCGAGCTGACCGTCCCGTCCGTGATCCGGGCGATGGTCGGCCGCGACATGGACGCCCTGTTCCCGAAATTGCCGACGGAGCCCGGACGCGTCGTGCTGCAGATCGAGCGACTGACGCGCGAGGGCGACTTCACGGACGTCTCGTTCGTCGTGCGGAGCGGCGAGATCGTCGCGCTCGCCGGCCTGGTCGGCGCCGGACGGACGGAGGTCGCCCGCGCAATCTTCGGAATCGACCGTTGGGACGCCGGCTCGGTCGAGATCGAGGGAAGGCGTCTGCCGCCGGGATCGCCTTCCGCGGCGATGGCAGCGGGGATCGGGCTCGTCCCCGAGGACCGGCGCCAGCAGGGCCTGGTGATGGACTTCTCCATCGAGCGCAACATCGCGCTCGCGTCGCTCGACACCGTTCGCCGCGGGGGCATGATCTTCCGCGGCGCCGAGCGCGCCTTCGCGCGAGATTGGGCGCTCCGCTTGCAGCTGAAGTATGCGCGGCTCACCAACCCGGTCTGGACGCTCTCGGGAGGGAACCAGCAGAAGACTGTCCTCGCGAAATGGCTCGGTCGCAAGCCGAAGCTGCTGATCGTGGACGAGCCGACGCGCGGCATCGACGTCGGCACGAAGGCGGAGGTGCACAGGCTGCTCAGCGAGCTCGCCGCACAGGGCGTCGCCGTGCTGATGATCTCCTCCGAGCTTCCCGAGGTGCTCGGGATGGCGGATCGCATCGTCGTGCTGTTCGAGGGCCGCGTCATGCGCGAGTTCGCGCGGGCGGACGCGGACGAGGACGCGATCATGCGGGCCGCGGCGGGCCTGGTCGAGGACGCCGCGTGACGTCGCTCGCCGAAGAACCGGCGGTCGTCGACCGACGCTCCAGCTCCCACGCGTTCGCCGAGTTCCTCGCGCGCTTCAGGGAGCTGGGCATCGTTCTGGCGCTGGTGATCGTCGTCGGCGCGGCGACCCTCGACAACCACCTGTTCCTCAGCGCCGCGAACATCCAGCAGATCCTGGCCGGGTCGGCGATCATCGCCCTGCTCGCGATCGGCGAGACGATCGTCATCATCACGCGCAACGTCGACCTCTCGATCGGGTCGATCCTGGGGATCTCCGCTTACGCCACCGGTGTCCTCTACGTCCACCACCCGAACGTCGCTCTCCCGGTGGTCTTCCTCGTCGCGTTCGCGATCGGCGCGGTGTGCGGCGCGATGAACGGCCTGATCGTGACGGTCGCGCGCGTGCCGAGTCTCGTCGTCACGCTGGGGACGCTGTACATCATCCGCGGGATCGACGGCGCATGGGCCGGCGGCAACCAGGTCAACGCCTCCATGCTGCCCGACAGCTTCAACAAGATCGGCTACGCGACCGTGCTCGGGATCCCGTACCTCGGGTGGATCGCGATCATCGCGGTCGCACTCGCGACCTACGCGATGCGCAGCTTCCGGACGGCGCGCGACTTCTACGCGATCGGCTCCGACCCTGCGGCGGCGCGCCTCGCCGGCATTCCCGTCGGCTCGCGTGTCTTTCTCGCGTTCGTCCTGAGTGGCGCCATCGCGGGCGTCACGGGCGCGCTGTGGCTCTCGCTGTACGCCTCGGTCGATGCGATCGCCGGCGTCGGCTACGAGTTCCAGGTGATCGCGGCCGTGGTCGTGGGCGGCGTGGCGATCTTCGGCGGGAGCGGCACGGTGCTCGGCGCGGCGCTCGGTGCCTTGCTCCTCTACACGATCAACACCGCG
>JBIOZO010000126.1:0-3387 GCA_044871215.1 Gaiellaceae bacterium
CAAGCGGCTGAAGGGACTCGAACCCTCGACCTTCTGCATGGCAAGCAGACGCTCTAGCCAACTGAGCTACAGCCGCCGGAGCCGCCGAGTATAGCCCCGCCGGTGGCGAAGGGAAGCATGCCCGTCATGGCCGTCGGGGTGCGCAGGCTGCTCGCTCTAGTAGCCCACTCCCGTCTTGACCCGCCGGCGGTCGAGCGCGTGGAGCCCGCCCTTCTGGCGCAGCGTCTCGCAGGCCTGGGCGATGTCGTCGGCGAGCGTGCTCACGAGCGTGTGGCCGAGGGTGAGCTTCACGAGCGCGCGCATGATCGTGACGTGCGTGGCGTTCGGGGGCAGCGTGTAGGCGGGCACCATCCAGCCGCGCTCGGCCGCGAGCTGGGACGCGATGTCGAACTCGTCGAACGGGTGGTCGCCGTCGAGCTGGAACGCCACGAGCGGGAGCTGCTCGGCGCCGGGCTCGCCGACCAGGCGGAACTCGTCCATGCCGGCGATCCGCTCGGCGAGCGCCCGCGTGTTGGCCTGCATGGTCTCCATGATGTAGCGGTAGCCGTCCCGGCCGTAGCGGACGAAGTTGTAGTACTGCGCGAGCACCATCGAGGAGCCGGTGGAGAAGTTCAGCGTGAACGTCGCATCGGTCTTGCCGAGGTAGTTCTCGTAGAACACGAGGTCGGATGCGAGATCCGAGGTATCGCGGAACACCAGCCAGCCGATCCCGGGGTAGACGAGCCCGAACTTGTGGCCGGAGACGTTGATCGAGCGCACCTGCTCGAGCCGGAAGTCCCACGCGGAGTCGGGGTAGAGGAACGGCCACACGAAGCCGCCGCTGGCCGCGTCGACGTGCAGCGGGACGTCGAGGCCGCGCTCGTCGCGCAGCCGCACGAGCAGGTCGTTGATGCCGGCGATGTCGTCGGCGTGCCCGGTGAACGTGGTGCCCAGGACGGCGGCGACGCCGATCGTGTTCTCGTCGACGTGCGGCTCGACGTCCTCGGGGCCGATCACGTACTTGTCGGGCTGCAGCGGGATGATCCGCGGCTCGACGTCGAAGTAGCGGCAGAACTTCTCCCACACCACGTGCACGTCGCCGCCGAACACGAGGTTCGGCCGGGTCGCGTCCTTGCCCGCCTGCTCGCGGCGCTGGCGCCACTTCCACTTCAACGACAGCGCGCCGAGCATGATCGCCTCCGACGAGCCCTGCGTGCGCGCGCCGGTCGTCTCCCCGGGCGCGTGGAACAGGTTCGCGAGGATGCGGATGCAGCGCTGCTCGATCTCCGCCGTCTGCGGATACTCGGCGTGATCGATGAAGTTGCGGTGCAGGTTCTCGGCGATGATGCGCTGCGCCTCGGGCTCCATCCACGTCGTCACGAACGTCGCCAGGTTGCGCATCGGGATGCCGTCGAGGATCAGCTCCTCGCCGATCAGCCGCATCGCGTCGACCGCGCGCATGCCGTGCTCGGGCAGCGCATCGTCGGGCGCCGGCTCGAGCAGGAAGCGGTTGCCGTAGGCGACGGCGAGCGCCTCGAGCCCTTCGATCAGCGATTCCCCGTTCGTGGGCTTCGGCGACGGTTCGTCGCGCTGATGGACGGTCACGGTGCCACCTCCTTCGGGATCAACATGAGTGCGCCGGCGAAGAAGCACAGGGCGCCGGCCGTCGTGCCGGCGTTCGCGAGCGCGGCGCTGACGGGCTCCGACGTCGACGGCTCGATCAGCGCGGCGGCCGCGGAGATGCCGAAGAACACGGAGCCGACCAGGTTCAGCACGGCGATCCGCCAGCCGGTCGACGGCCGCCGCACCGCGACGTAGGCGAGCGCGCTGGAGACCAGGAAGCAGATCGAGCCGAACACGTCCGGAGTCCAGACGCGCAGGTTGATCTGCCGGGCGTCGAAGCCCCGCTTCATGGCTTCGAACGTGCTGACGTTGAAGAACAGCGTCCCGACGAACTGGATGAGGGCGGCCCGCTTGTCGGCGCGCGTCGCCGACGTGCGCAGCTGCAGGAAGGCGGCGGACGTGAAGAAGATCGAGCCGACGAAGAACGTCACGCCGAGGCCGTCGCGCGCCACCGACGCCCATTGCGTGATGAACGAGGCGACGGCGAAGCAGGTCGAGCCGATCGCGAACAGCACGCCCATCCACCAGTCGGCGGCGGTCGGGCGCCACCATGCGGCGCGGGACGCGGTGGGCGGCGACTGGACGCGGCTCGACATCGGCACGGCCGATCCTCCGCGTCGGCAGCCCTCACGACATCACCCCGATCGGATGAATCCAGCGTTCCGAGCCGTCGGTTCGGTCGCCGACGGCAGCCGCCCCGTCAAGGGCCGCCCACGCGACGCGGCCGACGTCCGGCCCAGCGGCCCGGGCTCTCGGGCTCCCGGTCGGCGTGGGGAGCCGGTTCAGCGGCACAGACCGGGGCGCAGCGCGTCCGCGGTCGCGACGGGAGCGCCCTGCGACAATCCGGGGCATGCCCGACGCGCCCACCCCGACCGAGCGCCGAAGCCGGACGCCGCTCCCGCCTTCCCCGAAGGGCGGCGACACTCGCTCGCGGATGCCCCGTCCGAGCCGCTCGGGGATGCGGTTCCTCGGCATCGTCGTGCTGTTGCTGGCGATCAACTGGATCACCGTCGCGCTCTTCGCCCCCGGCAAGGAGAAGACGATCACGATCCCGTTCAGCCCGACGTTCGAGCAGCAGGTGACCGCGAACAACGTCGACCGGGTCTCGACGCAGGGCGAGTCGATCGAGGGCCATTTCAAGAAGCCGGTCACCTACCCGCCGAAGGGCAAGAAGGGCTCGGAGACGGCGAGCAACTTCGAGACCGAGATCCCGAGCTTCGCCGCCAACACCGACACCGTGTTCTCGCTGCTCAAGGAGCACGACGTCACGATCGAGGCCGAGCCGATCAACGCGGGCCGCGGGACGCTCCTGAGCCTGATCCTCGGCTTCGGCCCGGTGATCCTGCTGGTCGCGCTGTTCGTCTGGCTCGGCCGTCGCGCGGCGGCCGGCGGGGCGGCGGGCGCGCTGGGCAACTTCGGGCGCAGCCGCGCGCGCCGCGTCGAGGCCGGCCAGCAGAAGGTCACCTTCAAGGACGTGGCCGGGATCGACGAGGCCAAGGCGGAGCTGACCGAGATCGTCGACTTCCTCAAGAACCCCGACCGCTACCGCCGGCTGGGCGGGCGCATCCCGCGCGGCGTGCTGCTGTCCGGGCGCCCGGGCACCGGCAAGACGCTCCTGGCTCGCGCCGTTGCGGGCGAGGCCGGCGTGCCGTTCTTCTCCGGCGCCGCGTCGGAGTTCGTCGAGGCGATCGTGGGCGTCGGCGCCGCCCGGGCGCGCGACCTGTTCAAGCAGGCCAAGGAGTCCTCGCCGGCGATCATCTTCATCGACGAGCTCGACGCGGTCGG
>JBIOZO010000127.1:0-18013 GCA_044871215.1 Gaiellaceae bacterium
CGCCCTCCTGCGCCCGCTGCCTACGGCGTCAGATCGCCGTAGATATTCTGATCGAGCCCTCCGTCGCGGGGACAGAGGTCGCCACTCCAGGCGCCGGCCGAGAAGACGCGGCACTGATGCACGTCCGCCGAGTCTGCGTCCGAATCGCCTCCCTCTCGCGGATCCGGTCCGGCGAGCGTGTCCTGCCAGTCCGTCCAGACCCCGAACGAGAAATCGTTCAGGGAGCTGATGTAGAGGTAGTCGCCGGCGAAGGGCACCGCTCGGTTATCGAACTGCTCGTAGTTCGGGTTCGACTTCACGTCGCTGAGCCGAGCCTTGACGGGCCAGGTACTACCGAAGTCGTGCGAGGCGGCACTCCACGCGTCGAGTGACGGGACCGTCGTGCGATCGGCACAGTTGCCGATCGGCCGAGCGGGGCTGTAACAGCCGTCACGGCGGCTGTCCCACCAGATCGTGTGGACCGTTCCCCGCGAGGCGAGGGCCGGATTGTCGGCCGAGACGTCCGGGAAGATCTGGTGACCGAGACCCTGGTTGTCGATCACGACCGGAGAGGTATGGCTGCCGGTCATGCCGTCGAGTCGGGTGAAGAAGATCGCGGCTTGGCCGCCGTGCCCCGGGGTCGTCGTGTAATAGGTCGTACCGGTCGCCACGTTCTCCGTTCCGGGCTTCGTTGCGTCGTAGACGACGTAGACGTACTCGTGCGTGGGGTCGAACTGGTCGGCCGTGGCGCGCTCCTGCGTGTCGCGGCGGAAGAACGTGTAGCCGGACTCGCAATGGTCGCCGAAGTCACCGCAGTCGCGAGAGATTCCCTGATCAGCGGACTCTTCGTCTTCGCCGAACATCGGATCGTCCGGCCGCGACTGGGCAGGGATCGGCTCCGGATCGCTCACATCTTTCGCGTCCGAGCGAATAAAGCTCGTGAGCAGGTGCGGCCGCGAGAAGGTCGCGCCGCAGTTGACCGATTTGACGTAGTAGAGCTCGTCGCCCTCGTGGCCTCGCCCAGAGGCGAAGCTGCGGAAGGTGATGTAGACGTTGTCGTTGCCGGTGACGGCGATGTCCGGGAACTGAACGTCGGAGATCGTCTGCGAGACCTTCAGCGGGTGGGTGAACGTCACGCCGTGGTTCGTCGAGCGGGCGAAGTAGATCGCGACGCCGCCGGCGTTGCCGCTGAAGCGCGACCACGAGAAGTAGACGTCGTCGTCACAGCGTCCGTCGGCGTTGTGGTCGGCCTCGATCGCGGTCTTGTCATTGAAGATGCCGAGCAGGTTCGGCGCCGCCGAGCCGTGTGCCACAACAGTTGTGCCGTCGTAACGCTTGCCGTCGGGATGCTCGCCCGCCGTCGGCCCCGTAGCCGGGAAGAAGCGGGCGACCCAGACGTCGCCGAAGGTCTTGGGCGTCCCGGCTGGGTCGTCGGAGCTCTCCGAACCGAAGAAAGCTCGTCCGTGTGCATCCCAGGCAATGACGGGATCGCCTGCGCTGGCCGTGCGGACCTGGCGCTTCGCGATCAGGCCATAGGGCGAGGTGTCGTCGGGGTACCCCGGCACGAGCGAACTGTCGAAGCTCGCTCCGCCGTCCTCCGAGCGGTAGTACCCCTCCCAGATCGGGCCGACTGGGATCGGCTCATCGTTGGCGTCGGTCGCGTTGTAGACCCCGCAGTAGTCATTCGAGCTGCCAAGGATGACCGCTGGATCGCGCGGGTCGACCGCGTCGGCGGGCTCGTTCTGCCTCCCCCGTGAGCGCGAGCACTCCTCCAGCGTTGCGTCGGTGTACGGGTTCCCGGTCGCGAGTGTGTAGGCGCTCACGTAGCCGGGGTCGCTCGCGTCGTGGGTCAGCTTGACGTCGGCGCCCGGTGTCGACGCCGAAATGGCGCCGGTGAAGGCGACGGCGAAAGCCGAGACGACAGCGAAGAACACGAGCTTCTTCATCTCTCCCCCTTGTGTCAGCGTTGCCGATCGGACTTCAGAGGGCGGCGCCGAGCAAGTCGGCGCTCCGATGTCCGTCCGCCTCCTGATGAACGGCAGCGCGCGACGCTAAACGTCATCGGCCGTGCGCGCGGGCTGGACATCGGAGCGGCGACGTCTCTGTCTCGGGAACGTCAAGTCGACGCAGGGGAGCTGCACGGCGACTTCGGCCGCCGATCACCAATCGAACAAGGCGGCAAGAAGCCGAGGCCGGCAACCAGAGGACGAGCACCGCTGACCTCTCGATCCAGGTGCCGGTCCACAACGGCCGGCTACGGCGAGCATGCCGCGCGGCCCAACCGGGCCAAGGTTCATTCGGCTACCCGCAGGCCAGACTTCTACCGGTGGGTGTCTGTCACATCGAGATCAGGCTCACCATCGATGGGGGTCGCTTGACCACATGCAACATCCGGGCGAAACTGACCGCGCCGCCCAAGAGTCGCCACGCAGTGGTTGACGCCTCGACGTCTCTTATCCCCTGAAGAGATCGGTTCCCTGTGGCGGTGCGAGTGCCGAGGCGGCCTAGACCCCACCGCCCGGCACTCGCCTTTTATTGCCTCAAGCGGGCCGGGGCGTCGATGACCAAACACCGGCGGCTGGGAGGTGGATTAGCAACAGCCGCATTTCAGCGAGCCGATGCCTCCTTCCTCACCTAGCTCGATGTACCACCAATGACAACGATAGATGGAGCCTTTATGGAGCTAAGTGGTTGCAAGCCTTGGCAACCGTCGCCCAATCTTCGAGCGACGAAAACGGCAGTCACGCGGGAACCATTGCCCTAGCTTGCGAACCGTGGTTGTAAGCAACGCATGGTAAGGAGGGGGTCTCCGGTTCGAGTCCGGAAGAGGGCTTATTCAGAGACCACACATCTGATGGGCGGAAACGCACGCTGAGGGCGCGGCTCGCCTATCGGAGTAGGGTCGGCCGGTGAGGAAGCACGTCCTCATCCTTGGCGCGGGCTTCGGCGGGCTCGAGCTTGCCACCCGGCTTTCGGAAACCTCCGGGGACCCCGTCCGCGTCACGCTGGTCGACCGCAACGACTCGTTCTATTTCGGCTTCTCGAAGCTGGAGGTAATGCTCGGCCGGCGGTCGGCCGACGACGTGCAGCTCCCATACCGCGAGATCGCGATGGACGGCGTCGAGTTCAGCCAGGAGACCGTGACCGGTATCGACCCGATCACACGCAGGGTGACCACGGACAGCCGCTCGTACGACCCCGACTTCCTCGTCGTCGCGCTCGGGGCGGACTACGAGATGGGCGCGACTCAGGGCTTCGCCGAAGGCGGATTCGAGTACTACACGCTCGCCGGCGCCGAACGGATGCGCGACGGCCTGGAGGCCTTTGAGGGCGGAAAGGTCTTGCTCTCGGTACTCGGGCAGCCGTTTAAGTGCCCGCCCGCACCGTTCGAGGCTGCGTTCCTCCTGCACGAGCACTTCACGCTGCACGGCATCCGCGAGTCGGTGCAGATGACGATCACCTTCCCCATGCAGCGCCCTGTCCCCGTGGCGGCGGCCGTCTCGCAGATGTTCCGCGACGGCCTCGCAGAGCGCGGCATCGAGGAGCGCCCCCTGGAGCTCGTCACCGCCATCGATCCCGCGACGAAAGAGGCTCGGCTGGCTACGGGCAAGACGCTCCCTTACGACCTCTTCGTCGGCATCCCGGTGCACCGCGCGCCCGATCCGCTCCCGGCCTCCGGCCTCGCGGTCGACGGTTGGGTACCGGTGGACCAGAGCAACCTCAGGACGCACTACCCAGGCGTCTACGCGATCGGCGACGTGTGCACCGGGGCTCGCACCGTCCCGAAGGCGGGCATCTTTGCCGAAGCGGCCGCGCATGTCGTGGCAGACGACATCGCGGCGGCGATCTCGGGGGGTGAGCCGCCGGCGCCGTACGAAGGCGCGGGGATCTGTTACGCCGAGTTCGGCGACGGGCGTGTTTCCAAGGTCGAGGTCAACTTCCTCGGCGGGGCCGCGCCGGCGGCCCAGCCCTACGGGGCAACGCTCGAGCACGCCGCCGAGAAGGACGAGTTCGCCGCGACTCGGCGGGCGCGCTGGTTCGGGCGTTGATCCGCGACCGCCCCGAAAGCAGGCAAGACAGGCCTGGACAGGCTCCAGAGACCGACGCTCGTCATCTGCAGCACGAGGCCGCGTTCGTCGGCGCTCGTCTACCTGTACGCGGGACTACGGTCAGGCGCCTCGGCCGACGACGTCCTCGCGCGCGCCGAGGCGGACGGCGCCCCGTTCGCCGACGCCGACCCGCTGCAAGTCCTGCATTGGGGCGCCGACGTCGAGTGGGGCGAGTAACGCTCAGCAGATCGGGAAGACCGAGCACGTGATCACCAAGACGCTCTTCCGGATCGGCGCGCGGAGCTGGATGGGACATGCCATGTCGCTCGGCGCGGTCGGCCTGTGCATCGGGCTCTGGATTCGTGCGAAGACCGTCGATCAGGACGAGCGCGGTAACGCTGAGCGCCGCGCGCTCTTCGTGGGCCTTTGGGCGCCCACGCTCTGGCTGATCGGCGACTCGCTTCGCGCAGAGCCGCAGAGGCGACTGCTTCCGCGCCGGTGAGCGGAATCACATGGCCGCGTCGGCCTCGTCCAGCCGCCGAGTTTCGATCACGATTCCGCCCGTAAGCCTTCCGCCTGCGACTTGCGCGACGCGCTCGATGAACGAGGACCACATGTGCAACTGCACCTCCTTGGCCATCCGCAGGTGCTCATGCAGCAGGTTCGACAGCCGGTCACCGCTACGCGCCCACGACTCGATCCGGAACCGCAGCGCGCCGTCGTCGTACGCTGCGCTGAACTCGATCTGACCGGCCTCCAGATGGCCGTCGAGTGTCGCGTACCGAAACGACGTGGGCGTCACGTCGACGACCCGGACGGGCCCGTTCCACGGGCCCGGCATCTGCACGAGCAACTCGTCGTTGACACGAAGCCGCTCGTCGCCGTCCTTGTGGAACCGCGCGAGCTCCGTGGGGCTCGCGCGGTTCGGGTCGCGGCTGAGCAGCTCGATCAGCGCTTCGGGCTGCAGCTCGGACTCACGGATTCGGCCCTCGTAGCGGCGGTGGAACAGCGGCCCGACGCCGTCCGAAGGCAACTGCAGGTCGTCCCGCCGAAGGCCTTCCGGTAGCGGCGGCGGGAGATCACCGCTGCCTCCGGCATGCTCGGCCCGATGCATCGGCGTGGTGCGCCACATGTACTGCCACGCGGTGAGCGCGATCCCCGAGGGCCACATCAACGCGGTCGCCAGCCGGCCGCCAGACGGCATGATCCCTCCCATTCGCGTCTCCTTCCCATTTCGGCCCCGCGCCAACACCCCTGTCCGAGGCCGCCGCGTCATCACCCCAGACGAGCCTCGATCTGCCGGGCGCGGTAGTCGAAGATCCTCGCTAGCCAGCGGCGAACTGTCAGGGGGGCGAAGAGACCCGAGAGCGGCTCGTACGGAAGCCGGTAGAGCACGTGGTCGTAGATCTCCGTTCCGCCCTCGACGCGCCTGAGCCGGTGGGTGTGCTCCCAGCGACGGTAGGCGCCGGCCAGCTGCACGTCCGTGAAACCCGACGGGGGCCGCCAATCGCTGATCTCGGTACGCCATCGAATCGGGAGACCGAAGAGCCGTAGCCGGTACAGAAGCAGCGACCCCCGTTCCAGTGTTCGTGGAGCGTCGACGATCCGGAACCGCAGCCAGGGCGGGGTGATCGCCTCGAGGTTCCGGGGGTCCGCGAAGAACCCAAACGCCTCCTCGATGTCGACCGCAACCACCTGCGAACGTTGGAGCACCCGATCGTGGCTCATCGGCCGGACCTCGGGGAGCTGTGTGTCATCGTGCGGCCAATACTCGAGCAACGACACGGGAGGCGACAGTGGGCACACGAGAAGAGCTACGGGCTGAGCGGCCGGCCGGGATTCTGGCCGGATTCAAGAACTTCCTGTTGCAGGGCGACATCATCATCATCGCCATCGGCCTGGTGATCGCACTCGCCTTCAGCACGCTGATCAAAGCCTTCACCGACAACATCATCACACCACTCGTGAACGCGATCGGCGGCGGCTCGACCGGTCTCGGCTTCCACGTCAACGGCCAGCTGGTCAACATCGGCGCCTTCATCTCGGCCGTCATCTACTTCGTGATCTTCATGGCCGTCATCTACTTCGTGATCGTCGTGCCCTATCGCGTCCACCAGAAGCGGCGCGGCGTCACCGTTTTCGGCGAGCCAGCACCGGCGAAGAGCTGTCCGCAATGTCTGTCCGAAGACCTGCCGATCGCAGCCACGAAGTGCCGCTACTGCGGCAGCAGCATCTAGGGACGGTCGATTGTCACTTTCACGAGCAGCTCCGGCTCGCGCGAGCCCGAGGGGTCGAGCTCCCAGGGGAACCGTTCAAGGCCGAACGCGGCTACCGGCGGACGCGGTAGCCGACGAGCAGGGAGCCGGTCGGTGAAACCTCGCTCTCGATCGTTTCGAGCTGCATCGGTGGCAAAGCGTCGAGGAGTCGACGCCCGTTTTCGGCGAGCGCCGGAAAGATCACCAGCCTGAGCTCGTCGACGACGTCGGCGGCGAGTAGCGCCTGGGCAACCGAGATGCTTGCGTGGATGCCGACATCGCCTCCGCGCTGCTGCTTTAGGTCCCGAACGAACTCGACCAGCCCGCCTTCGATGACCGCCGCATTGGCCCAATCCCCGTCGAGGGGCGACGAGGTCGCGACGTGCTTCTCCACCTCGTTGATGAAGTCCGCAAAGGGCTGGAGGTCGCTGCTCGGCCAGAACCGCACCCACTCGTCGTAGCTACGGCGCCCGAGAATGACCGTGTCCTGCGTTCCAATCACAGCCGCCAGGTTGGCGTCCATCGCATCGTCCCAATGGGAAAAGAACCGGTCTGGGCTCTCGGCCACACCGCCGAGGGACAACAACTCGTACACCACGATCTTCCGCACCACCGCACCTCCCCGCGTTTCTCCCGTGAAAGCGAGCGACGGCGCCGAAGGCGCCGCCGCAGCGCGAGGTGGGGGCGGGAGGATTCGAACCTCCGTAGGCTGAGCCGACGGGTTTACAGCCCGTTCCCTTTGGCCACTCGGGCACACCCCCGGGGCACGGAAGTCTAGCCGGGGCGCTCTTGCGCGACGCACCCGCGGTGCGAGAGGATCGCGCCCGCCCACTGATTCGACTCTGGAGGTAATCGTGGAAGGCTCGACTGCGGCCGCACCCCGTAGCTTCGACCACCTGCGAGAGCACTCGATCGGTCTCTGGCAGGTCCTGTTCCAGTCGATCACGCACATGGCGCCGGCCGCCGCCGTCGCGTACTCGATCTTCATCTCCGTCGGCTACTCGCAGCAGGCGCTGCCGCTCTCGGTCGGGCTTGCTCTGATCGCGTGCATCTGCGCGGCGACCGCGATCGGGCAGCTTGCGAAGCTCTTCCCGAGCGCCGGCGGCATGTACACGTACGCCGCGCGCTCGCTCGGCCCGTGGGCCGGCTTTCTGGTCGCGTGGCTCTTCATCCTCTTCGAGCCGCTCGTCGCGCCGTTCCTCTACCTGGAGTTCGGCTGGGCGATGACGGACGTGTTCCGCAACGAGGTCGGCTGGAACTACACCGGCCAGTGGTGGATCTGGGTGCTCGTGATCACGCTGTTCGTCTTCCTGCTCACCTACCGCGACGTCAGGCTCTCGACAACCGCCGGCGTGATTCTCGGCGCCTTCGAGATCGCCATCTTCGGCGCGCTGGCGATCTGGATGCTGATCTCGAACGCCGGCGACGCGAACCTTCAGCCCTTCAACCCGCACCATGCGGCCGGCGACTGGAGCGGCGTCTTCAAGGGGATGGTGTTCGCGATCCTTGCCTTCATCGGATTCGAGGCGGCGGCGCCGATGGGCGAGGAGGCCAAGAATCCGCGCAAGACGGTCCCGCGAGCCGTCGTCTGGTCGGCGGTCGTGATCGGGCTCTTCTACGTGCTCTGCTCCTATGCCTGGGTCTTCGGCGCGGGCTTCGACAACTTCGTCAACCAGGCGACCACGAACCCCGACCCGTGGCGCGCGCTGGCCAAGACCTTCTGGGCCGGCGGCTGGGTGCTCGTCTTCCTGGCGATCTGCAACTCGATCGCCGCGAACTCGAACGCCGGAGTCAACGCGGCCACGCGCGTCTTCTACGCCCTGTCCCGCAACGGCCTCGCGCCGCGGCCGCTCGGGCACACGCACCCGCGCTTCAAGACCCCGCACATCGCGATCATTTGGCTGTCGGTCTTCGCCGGGGCGGTCGCCCTGTTGTTCGGCTGGAAGTGGGGGCCGCTCGACGGCTTCTTCACGATCGCGACGATGGCAGTCCCGGTCGTGATCATCGTCTACATGCTGGTCTCCGCCGGCTGCATCCGCTACTACCTCGGCCCCGGGCGGGCGCAGTTCAACGTGCTGCTGCACCTGATCCTGCCGATCGCCGGGATGGTGCTCTTCTTCTTCCCGCTCTACTACCAGTTCTACAAGTACCCGCCGGTCTACCCGGAGAAGTACGGGAACTGGGTCGACATCGCCTGGCTGATCCTCGGCCTGGTGTTGATGGTCTGGCTGCTCGCGACGCGGCGGGAGAAGCTCGAGGACATGGAGCGCGTCTACGTCGAGGACGAGACGGTCGCGCCGGAGACGGCGCCTGCCGTGGAGCCGGCCTGACGGCGCACCGGCTTACACGCGACCAGGTGATCTGGTCGTTCGGCCCCGACCTCGAGCCGGCGCTCGAGGTCGGGCCGGGCGACACCGTCACGTTCGAGACGAACGACTGCTTCACCGGTCAGATCCGCAGCGAGGACGACCTCGTCACTGAGATCGACCTCGGCCGGATCAATGGCGCCACCGGCCCGGTCGCGGTTCGCGGCGCCGAGCCGGGCGACTCGCTCGTGGCCGAGATCCTCGACGTGCGGCCGATCGAGTGGGGTGTGGCGACGCTGATCCCGGGCTTCGGGCAGCTGATCGACCAGGTTCAGGCGCCGCTCACGCGCCTGTTCGACGTGCGCGACGGCGAGATTCGTATGAACGATCGCATCTCGTTCCCCGCACGGCCGATGGTCGGCGTGGTGGGGGTTGCGACCGACGGTGAGGAGCTCTCGAACGGGCTCGCCGGCAAGCACGGGGGGAATCTCGACGACCACCTGCACGGCAAGGGCGCGAAGATCTACTTTCCGGTGCGCCGGCCCGGCGGGATGTTCGCAGTCGGCGACATGCACGCCTCGATGGGCGACGGCGAGATCTGCTTCACAGGGGTCGAGATCGCCGGCGAGGTGGACATCCGGTTCGATCTGCTCAAGGGCAAGCAGGCGACCTGGCCGGTGACCGAGCTCGCCGACCGCTGGATTCCACATGCCACGGCCGACGACTTCGACGAGGCGCTGCAGCTCGTCTCCGAGGAGGCGGCGCGAATGCTGGTCGACGAGCACGGCTTCTCGATCGAGGACGCGTTCATCTTCCTCTCGGTGGCCTGCGACGCGGGAGTGGCGCAAGCGTGCAAACCGGCGCCGCAGTTCGGGACGATCGGGCGCTTCTCGATCCCGAAGATCGCCGCGTGCCCGGGGCCGTTCTCGGCCTCCTGAATCCCTACGCTACGAGCATGATCGCGTGCGCCAGGTGCGGGCAGGAGAACACGGACGTCGCGAAGTTCTGCCTCGCCTGCGGGGCCGAGCTAGAGGCCGCCCCGGCCGGGCAGGACGAGCGGCGGGTCGTCTCGATCGTGTTCGTCGACCTAGTTGGGTTCACCTCGCGCGCAGAGAAGCTCGACCCCGAGGACGTCCAGGCCGTCCTCCGCCCGTACCACGAGCACGTCCGGCGCGAGCTGCAGTCGTTCGGCGGCACCGTGGAGAAGTTCATCGGCGACGCGATCATGGCCGTGTTCGGCGCGCCGACGGCTTACGGCGACGACGCCGAGCGCGCGGTCCGCGGCGCGTTGGCCGTGCGCGACAGCACGCGCGAGCTCGACGAGCGCGAGCTGCATCTCGACCTGCAGCTGCGAATCGCCGTGAACACCGGCGAGGCGCTCGTCTCGCTCGGCGCGCGGGCCGCGCTGGGGGAGTCGCTGGTCGCCGGCGATGTCGTCAACACGGCGTCGCGGCTGCAGAGCGCCGCGCCGGTGAA
Source organism: Gaiellaceae bacterium (assembly GCA_044871215.1). Lineage (GTDB taxonomy): Bacteria > Actinomycetota > Thermoleophilia > Gaiellales > Gaiellaceae > AC-32. The sequence continues at coordinate 10,066 of JBIOZO010000127.1, forward strand.
CGGCGTGATCGTCGGCGCCGAGACGTACGCGGCGACCAAGGACGCGATCGAGTACGAGGCCACCGACGCTGTCGTCGCCAAGGGCAAGTCGGCTCCGGTCGAGGCCTGGGTCGCGCTTCGGCCCCGCCACGCGGCGGGCGAGCGCAAGCAATCGGCGGAGCTCGTCGGCCGAGCGCGCGAGCTCGAGGTGCTCCGCGGGATCTGGGACAGGGTCTCCGGCGAGCGCGTCCCGCACCTCGTAACGGTGCTCGGCCCGGCCGGCATCGGGAAAACCCGGCTGACGCAGGAGTTCGACCGCCTTGTCGCGGAGCTCGGGGGTCGCAGCGTCCACGGGCGCTCGCTGCCCTACCGCGAGAGCAGCGCGTACTTCGGTTTCGCGATGCAGGTCAAGCAGCTCTGCGGGATCTTCGACTCCGACCAGCCGGACATGGCTCTGGCGAAGCTGCGCGAGCACGTCGCCGACCTGCCGTCGGGCGCGGACGCGGGTGAGGTCACGCGCCACCTCGCGATCCTGCTCGGGCTCGACTCCGAGGGGACGGTCGACGACCGCGAGGAGCTGTTCTTCTCGGTGCGCTGCTTCATCGAGGCTGTGGCCCGCGACCGGCCGACGCTGCTCGTCTTCGAGGACATCCACTGGTCGGACCGCAGCCTGCTCGACCTGATCGAGCTGCTGGCCGCCCGCCTGCGCGACCTGCCGATCATGCTGCTCGCGCTTGCGCGGCCCGAGCTCCTCGACTCGCGGCCCGCGTGGGGCGGAGGATTGCCGGCGTATACCGCGCTGCCGCTGCCGGCATTGAGCGCCGAGGACTCCCAGAAGCTCGCCGCCCTGCGGCTCGAGGGCCTCAGCGAGCAGGCCGCCGCCCGCCTCGCGGAGACCGCGGAGGGCAACCCGCTCTTCATCGAGCAGCTGGCCGCGACGATGGCCGAGTCATCGGCCCCGGGCGATGCCTTGCCCACGACGGTGCGCGGGATCGTCGCGGCGCGGCTCGACGCCCTGCCGGCCGCCGAACGCTCGCTGCTGCTCGACGCCGCGGTGATCGGTAAGACCTTCTGGCGCGGCGCACTCGAGCGGATTGGCGGCGGAGCCGATGGGATCCCGGGGTTGCTTGGCGCGCTCGAGGGCCGCGACCTGGTCGTCCGTGAGACGCGGTCGATCATCGAGGGCGAGCAGCAGTACAGCTTCAAGCACGTCCTGATCCGCGAGGTGGCCTACGAGCTGCTGCCAAGGGCGCGGCGCCAGGAGCGGCACGCGGCCGTGGCGGGCTTCTTCGAGGACTCGACCGCAGAAATGGGGGAGATCACGACCGCGCTCGCGCGACACTGGCGCGACGCCGGCGAGCCGAGTCGCGCGATCGACTACTTCATCCGAGCGGCCGAGCAGGCCGAGCTCGGCTGGGCCAAGGACCAGGCGGCGATCCTGTTTCGCGAGGCGCTCGACCTCTTCGCCGACGACGGTGACGAGCGGTTGCCCGCCCTGCGCCGGCGGCTCGCGCTGGCACGAGCTGCCGCGCTCCACATCCCGGACGCGCGGCAGCTGATGCGCTAGAGCGCTAGGTCGGGAAGTCGGACGGCGTGACGTCGCCGGCAATCTCGTGCACGACGTCCACCGTGTGCCGGCCGAGCTCCACCGCGTGATTGCGCACCGTTTCCTCGTCGGGCGACTCGTAGACGCAGTACGTCATCACCTTGCCCTCGTCGTTGACGACGACGTGACTGTGCTCCCAGACGATCTGGGGGTACGAGCCCTCGATCACCTTGTTCGAGCGGCGACCGACCTCTGGCATGTCCTCTTCACTTACGTCGAACGTCCTGACGACCAAGTACCGCGGCAAACGTTCCTCCTTTTCAGCCCGCAGGCCTGATGTTCTGGTTCACGTGGAAGATGTTGGACGGATCGTACTCCGCCTTAATCTTCGCGAGCCGGTCGTAGTTCTGGCCGTAGCTCGCCTTCACGCGCTCCTGGCCCTCGTCCATCATCATGTTCACGTACGCGCCGCCCGCCGAGAACGGATGCAGCGCCTCGTGGTAGGCGAGCGCCCACTCCTTGACCTCTTCCGCGTTGGCGGCATCGGCGTCGACTCCCACGATCACCTGGCCCCAGTTGGCGTGGCGGTAGCCCCACGGCGTTTCCGACGCGCCGGCGCGATGCGCGGCCCCGTCGATCGGGTAGAGGTGCATCGTGCACTTCCAGTTCGGGAGCGTCGCGGCGAAGGCGACGTGCTTGTCGATCGCCTCGTCGGAGATCTCCTCGATGAAGTCGGCTCGCCAGTACCACTGCTCTCCGGCCGGATAGATGGGGTCGAACGCGCTCTGCAGCGCCGGGAACGGCATCGGCTGGACGCCGTCCATCAGCAGGCCGGGTTGGGAGCGAGCCTCTGCCAGCACCTGGTCGGCCTGGTCGGCAGGGCCGGTCCAGTTCCAAACGATTGCGGCGACCTTCTCGAGGTGCAGCTCCTCCGGGAACGGCTCGGCCGGCGGGACCCGGAGGAAGGCGAAGAAGCCGTTCAACTCCTCGGGCGCGCGCAGGATGAAATCGCGGTACCACCGCATCAGGTCGGGCGCGGCGTCGAGTGACCAGAACATCGGCCCCGCGACGACGTTGTCGATCGGGTGCAGTCTGGCGATGATCTTCGTGACGACGCCGAAGTTGCCGCCACCGCCGCGGATCGCCCAGTACAGATCCGGGTTCTCGCTCTCGTTCGCGTTCACCACGCTGCCGTCGGCCAGCACAACCTCGGCGCCGAGGATGTTGTCGATCGAGAGGCCGGCTGTGCGCGTCAGGTTCCCAACGCCGCCGCCGAGCATCAGGCCGCCGGCGCCCGTTGTCGAGATGATCCCGCCGGGCGTCGCAAAGCCCTTAGCGTTCGTCGCTGCGTCGACGTCGGCGAAGAGCGCGCCGCCCTGGATCTCGACGGTGCGATTGTCGGCGTCCACCTCGACGCCGTTCATGTCCCTGAGGTCGATCACGAGCCCGTCGTCGACGCTCGCGAGCCCGGCGCCGTTGTGGCCGCCGCCGCGAATCGCGATGTCCAGTCCCTGCTCGCGGCCGTAGTTGACCGCGGCGACGACGTCCTCGACGTTGGCGGCGCGAACGATCAGCGCCGGCCGCTTGTCGTGCATCGCGTTGTAGAGCGCGCGTCCTTCGTCATATCCGGCGTCCTCGGGTCGGATGAGGCTGCCCTGGATCTGTGCGGCGAGGTCTTCGACGCTGGTGGCAATCCGGGTCTCGGTCATTGCACTTCTCCCTTCACTGGTTCTCTGCTCCAACAGGACGCGGGCGTCGATTCCCTTCTTCCCGGCGTACGATGGACCGATGGAGCGCTTCGATGCAATCGTCGTCGGAGCCGGTCCGGCCGGATCGACCGCGGCTATCCGTCTCTCGCGCGCGGGCGCGCGTGTGTTGCTCGTCGACCGTGAGCGCTTTCCCCGCGACAAGCCCTGCGGCGGCGGCTTGACGTACCGGGCCGTGCGCCAGCTGCCGGTCTCGGTCGACCCGGTCGTCGAGGACACCGTGCACCGCTTCAGACTGGGTTTCCGCTACGGCCGCCATTTCGAGCGCGCGACGGCGGGGCCGCTCGTGCTGATGACGCAGCGCCGCCGCCTCGACGCGCATCTCGCGGAGCAGGCCGCGGCGGCGGGGGCCGAGTTCCGCGACGGCGTCCGGGCCACTGCGCTCGAGCTCGCAGACGACGCGGTGACCGTGCGGTTCGGCGGCTCCGCGGCGACGGCTCCCGTCGCGATCGGCGCCGACGGCGTCAACGGCTTGACCGTGCGCTCGCTGGCGCTGCAGGGCCGTCGTGCGCATGGCGTCGCGCTCGAGGGCAACGTCGATCATGTTCACGCGCGCGAGGACTACCGCGGGCGCGCGGTCGTCGAGCTCGGCACCGTGCCCGGCGGCTACGCGTGGGTCTTCCCGAAGGCCGACCACGTCAACGTCGGCGTGGGCGGCTGGGAGTCGGAGGGACCGCGGCTGCGCGAGCACCTCGAGCGGGCCTGCGCCGCGTACGGGCTGCCGGCGAGCCGCCTCGAGTCGGTGCGCGGCTATCGCCTGCCCATGCGGCGGGCCGGCGACCGCGCGCGCAACGGCCGCGTCCTCCTGGTCGGCGACGCGGCCGGGCTCGTGGACCCCCTCTCCGGCGACGGCATGTACGAGGCGTTCGTCAGCGCTCGGCTCGCGTCCGAGGCCGTGCTGAGCAACGATCTCGACGGCTACGAGCCGGCCCTCGACCGCGCGCTCGGCCGGTCGTTCGCAGCGTCGTGGAAGGCGAAGTATGCGCTCGAGCGGGCGCCGCGGCTCATCTTCGGGGTTGCGCAGCTGCCGCTCGTCTGGGGCTTCGTCTCGGCGTTCCTGCGCGGCGACCTCGCGCACCCCGGCGAGGCGAAGGGCCTCGTGCGGGCGCCGCTGCGGCTGGTCGACGCCCTAGGACGTCAGGGCGACCACGTCGCCGCCCGCTAGGACGACTCCGTCCTCACAGCGGGCCTCGACGAGCCCGCCCGCAAATTGCTGACGGTAGAGGTCGGCGTAGAGCCCGCTGCGCGCGAGCAACTCAGCGTGTGTGCCCTGCTCGACGAGCTTGCCTCGCTCGAGCACGAAGATCACGTCGGCCGCGATGATCGTCGAAAGCCGGTGCGCGATCGCGATCGTCGTGCGGTTCGCCATCAGCGGCTCGAGCGCGGCCTGGACGAGTCGCTCGCTGGTCGTGTCGAGCGCCGACGTGGCCTCGTCGAGGATCAGCACGCGCGGGTCTTTGAGGATCACGCGCGCGATCGCGAGGCGCTGCTTCTCCCCGCCCGACATGCGGTAGCCGCGCTCGCCGACGACCGTGTCGTAGCCGTCCGAGAGCTCCAGAATCCGGTCGTGGATCTGCGCCGCGTGCGTGGCCGCCTCGAGCTCCTCCTGCGTCGCCTCCGGACGCGCGTAGAGCAGGTTCGCCCGCACGGTCGCGTGAAAGAGGTAGGTCTCCTGCGTGACCATCCCGATCGCGCCCGCCAGGGTCGCCTGGGTCAACTCGCGCACGTCGACCCCGTCCAGCTCGACCGAGCCGCGCACGGTGTCGTACAGCCGCGGGATCAGGTACGAGATCGTCGTCTTGCCGGCGCCGCTCGGGCCGACGATCGCGGCCAGCTGACCCGGCTCGACCTCGAGCGAGACATCCTCGAGCGTCCACTCCCTGCTGGGCGAGCCGCCGTTCGAGCCGTCGCCGTCGACGGCCACGTCGAAGATCGGCACCTCGGGCTCCTCGTAGCGGAACCAGACGTCGCGCAGCCCGACCTGTCCGCGCACCTCGTCGGGTGAGAGAGTGCGTGCGTCCTCGGCGTCGACGATGTCGTGTGGCAGATCGAGATATTGGAAGACCCGCTCGAAGAGCGCGAGCGACGCCTGCACCTCGACCGCGGTCGACAACATCTGGCCGATCGGGAAGAGCAGCCGCGTCTGCAACGTGGTGAAGGCGACGATCGTCCCCGAGCTGAGGTGCGCGTGGCCGGCGACGAGGTAGACGAGCGCCGGCGCCACCGAGAAGAACGTCTGCACGACGGCGAAGAACGATCGGCCGACCATCGACTGGCGCACCTGCAGCCTGGCGAGGCGGCGGTTCTCGTCGCGGTAGCGCTCGACCGCGTCCCGACGACGGTCGAAGACCTTCGTCAGCAGCACGCCCGAGACCGAGAGCGTCTCCTCGGTCAACGCCGAGAGCTCGGCCAGCGACTCCTGCGTCTCGCCTGAGATGCGCCGCCGCACGCGGCCGACGCGATAGGTGAGGTAGACGAAGACGGGGACGATCCCGAGCGCGAGCAGCGTCAGCTGCCACGAGAGCAGCACCATCGCGACCACGGTGCTCAGCACCGTCACCGTGTTCGAGAGCACCGACGAGGCGGTGTTCGTGACCACGTTCTGCACGCCGCCGACGTCGTTCTGCAGCCGTGACTGGAGCTCGCCGGTCCGCGTGGCGGTGAAGAACCGCAGCGACATCGACTGCAGGTGGTCGTAGAGCCGGTTGCGCAGGTCCTGCATCACGCGCTGTCCGACGACCGTCGTCAGGTAGGTCTGGATCACGCCGATGCCGGCCGCGACGATCGGCACGGCGATCATCACGGCGATCAGCTCGTAGAGGAGGGTGTAGTTGGGCCCGTCCTGGCCGGGTGGAAAGAGCGCCTTGTCGAAGACCGCCTTCGTCAGCAGCGGGTTGACGACGCCGAGTACCGAGGTTACGACGATCAGGACGAAGACGAGGGCCACGCGTCCGCGGTAGGGACGGAAGAGACCGGCGACGCGGCGAACCAGCCCAGGGGATTCCGCCATGCGGCAACCCTACGCACCGCGGCTCAAGCCGCGGAGGGCCGCTGCCGATCAGCTTCCTCGTGGACCTGAATGCGGTACTCGGCCGTGCCGTGGAACTCGGCGCGAGCGACATCCACCTCAAAGTCGGCCAGCCACCGGTGCTGCGGCGCGACGGCCAGCTCGGGCTGCTGCCGGAGCATCCGCCGCTGTACGACAGCGACCTGGAGGCCGCGCTCGCGCTCGTCGCGGACATGTCCCCTGCCAAGCTTTCGCACTTCCACGAGACCGGCGAGCTCGACATTGCCTACGCCGCCGAGGGCTTGCCGCGTTTCCGCGTCAACGGCTACCGCCAGCGCGGCTCGATCTCGTTCGCCTTCCGGGTGATCCCGAACGAGGTGCCGAGCTTCGCGCACCTGCGCCTGCCGCAGGGTGTTGCGCGCCTGGCCGAGGAGCATCGCGGCCTCGTGCTCGTGACCGGTGCCACCGGCTCGGGAAAGACGACGACGCTCGCCGCGGTGATCGACCACATCAACCGGTCGCGCCGCCAGCACATCGTCACGATCGAGGATCCGATCGAGATCCTGCATGCGGACCACGGCTGCATCGTCAACCAGCGCGAAGTCGGCCTCGACACCGAGTCGTTCCTCGCCGCGATCCGCCGCGTGCTGCGCCAGGACCCGGACGTGATCCTGATCGGCGAGCTGCGCGACGCCGAGACCGCGGAGACCGCGCTCAAGGCCGCCGAGTCCGGCCACCTTGTCTTCTCGACGATGCACACGATCGACGCCGCCGAGACGATCGGCCGGATGGTCGAGTTCTTCCCGGCCGTCAAGCAGGACCAGATTCGCTCGATCCTCGCCGGCGTGCTTCGTGGCGTGATCAGCCAGCGGCTGCTCCCCAAGCAGACGGGCGGGCGCGTCGCAGCGGTCGAGGTGATGGTCAACAACTCCCGCATCTCCGACCTGATCCGCGAGAGCAAGACGGAGGAGATCACCGACGCGATCGCCGAGGGCCAGTTCTTCGACATGCAGACCTTCAGCCAGGCGCTGATCGAGCTCGTCGTCGCCGGCGAGGTCGACCGCGAGACGGCCGCCAACGCATCGACGAACCGCCATGACTTCCTCGTCTCGCTCGACCAGGCGCTGAAGCGCAAGGCCGCCGGCGTCGAGACCGACCGCCCGGTTTCCGAGGCGGAGCCGGAGCCACCGAAGCCCGAGGAGCAGCCGGCTCCTCAGCTTCGCATCGCCGCACAGGACGGATGAAGCGGCTCCTCGCAGTAGCGATCGCCGCGCTGGCGCTTTCCGGCTCGGCGGGCGCCGACGTCTTCAAGGTCGTGCCCTCGGTGATGCCGAGCGCGCCGGCGACGCTGCCGAGCGCCGAGCTCCCGAACACCCCGGGCTCGATCGAGTTCCCGGCCGCCCTCCTACAACGACCGGCCTTTGTCGAGACGCGCACGTACGACCAGCTGTTCACGCTCTGGCAGCGCGACGGAACGCTCTACGGCGTGCCCTGGCAGGTGCTCGCGGCGATCAACAAGGTCGAGTCGAACTTCGGCACGAACATGGGGCCCAGCTCGGCGGGCGCGATCGGCTGGATGCAGTTCATGCCGTCTACCTGGGAGCGCTGGGGCGTCGATGCCGACGGCGACGGGATCGCCAACCCGTGGAG
>JBIOZO010000128.1:0-15922 GCA_044871215.1 Gaiellaceae bacterium
GGCGACCTGCTGGTCGCGTCGGAGGTGCGCAAGGAGTTCGGCGGATTGGTTGCGATCAGCGACCTCACCTTCACGATCCCGTCGCGCTCGATCGTCAGCCTCATCGGCCCGAACGGCGCCGGCAAGACGACCTTCTTCAACACCCTGACCGGGCTCTACAAGGTGACCGACGGGACGATCACCTTCGACGGCGAGGATGTCACGAACAAGCCGCCGCACGCGATCACGGAGCGCGGCGTCGGCCGCACGTTCCAGAACATCCGGCTGTTCCCGCAGATGACCGCGCTCGAGAACGTCCTCGTCGGGATGCACTCGCGGCTCAAGGGCGGGATTCTCGGCTCGGTGTTCGGGCTCCCGCGCGTTCGGCGCGAGGAGCAGGAGGCGACTGAGCGCGCCCGCGAGCTCCTGCGCTACGCAGGCCTGCGCAAGGTCGACGACGAGCTGGCGGAGTCGCTTTCGTACGGCGACCAGCGCCGCCTCGAGGTCGCCCGCGCCCTCGGGACCGAGCCGAAGCTTCTGCTGCTCGACGAGCCGACCGCCGGAATGAACCCGCAGGAGACGGTCACGTTCATGAACTTCGTTTCCAGGCTGCGCGAGGAGCGGAACGTCGCGATCCTCCTCATCGAGCACGACATGAAGGTCGTGATGGGCGTCTCCGACCGCGTAACGGTGCTCGACTACGGCGAGAAGATCGCCGAGGGTGCGCCGCAGGAGATCCAGAAGGACGAGCGCGTGATCGAGGCGTACCTCGGGAAGGCGGCAACGCAGTGAGCGCGGTGAAGGAGCGCTCGACCGGCGAGATCCTGCTCCAGGTCGAGAACATGCACACGTTCTACGGCACGATCGAGGCGCTGAAGGGTGTCTCGCTCGACGTGCGCGAGGGCGAGGTCGTGACGTTGATCGGCGCCAACGGCGCCGGCAAGTCGACCACGCTGCGCTCGATCAACGGCCTCAACCAGCCGCGCGAGGGGACGATCACCTTCCGCGGCAAGGACATCACGCGCCGGGCCCCGCACGAGATCGTCGGGCTCGGGATCTCCCAGTCGCCCGAGGGCCGGCGGCTGTTCCCGCACATGTCGGTGATCGAGAACCTCGAGATGGGCGCGTTCCAGCGCAACGACCGCAAGCAGATCCGCGAGGACCTCGACCGCGTATACGGCCTCTTCCCCCGCCTCGCCGAGCGCAAGAACCAGCGCGCCGGGACGATGTCGGGCGGCGAGCAGCAGATGTGCGCGATCGGCCGCGCGCTGATGGCGCGGCCACAGCTGCTGATGCTCGACGAGCCCTCGATGGGGCTTGCCCCGATCTTCGTCGAGAAGATCTTCGAGATCATCGACGAGATCAACCAGCAGGGGACGACGATTCTCCTGGTCGAGCAGAACGCCCTGATGGCGCTCGACGCCGCCGACCGCGGCTACGTGCTCGAGACCGGCCACGTCGCCCTGGCCGACGACGCCAAGAGCCTGCGCGAGAACGAGCAGGTTCGCAAGGCGTACCTGGGCGAGACCTAGCTGCCGTTGCGCCTGGGTCGATCGGTTCGACCGGTCAGTTCCGACGGACGAACGGGCATCGCAAGCGACGCCCTCCTCTAACCCGCGACTCGGATCGGAAAGTACGGAGGCGAGAGCAGGTAGCCGACGCGAGCGCGGCCGCCGGCCCGGCCGTGGGCGAGCTCCAGCGCCGCGGGCAGCCCTCGCGCCGGGACGAAGCCGAGCTGGCGGGCGGCCACCGCGTCGCGGCACCCGGCGACGATCACCGAGCCGAGCCGCCCGAGCGCCGGCGCGCACCCGGCCCAGTCGGCGAACGGCAGCAGCGGGTGACACGTGCGGCCGCCGCGGTAGCCGGCGATCGCGCGCTCGTCGGCCACCGCGTCACGCTCGGCTCCCATGAGCTCTTCTGGATCGCGCGGTCCGGTGCTGAGCGCGTGGAAGATCGTCCGGTACGGCTGCTGCGTCGGGTGGGCGAAGTGCCGGTGGAACCGGTGCAGCAGGATGACCGTGCCGCCCTCGACGAGTGGGAACGCCTCCCGCCAGAGCCGCAAGGCGAGCCCGAGCGCGAGGTACGCCGCCAGCAGCGGATTCGGCCGCTCGCGCGGGAGGTGGGGAGTCGTTCGCGGGATCCCGATCACAATCGCGTCGAGCCGCTCGTCGAGCATCGCCGAGCGCGCCTCGACGGCGCGTAGGAGCGCCTCGGCGTGCGCCACCGCGGGCGGGCCGGCGAAGGCCGCGGTCGCGCTGAGGTCGCGGCGCACCGAGTGGATGATCCGGTTGCGCGCGAAGCCCGGCAGCAGGCTGAACCCGCGCGCCAGCGGCGACCCGGCGATCCGCTCCGATGCGTCGGCCTCGTACGGGTACCCGCGCGCGGCGCCGCCGAGGCGCGGCTGGTCGAGCACTAGCGAAGCGCCGATCAGGGGAACGCGGCCGGAGAGGCGGCGCTCGAGGTCGACCGCGAGCCGCCAGCCCTGCGAGGCTCCGGTCTCGAGCAACGAGTAGGCGGTGGCGGCGCGCATTGCTTCCGGACCGGAGGCGGCGAGCAGCAGCGCAGGCCCACCGTCGAGCACTGTCTCGGCGCCGCTGACCGTCAGCACCAGGTCGGTGTCGACGAGCGCGCGGTTGACGGCCAGCCGCGTCCGGCCGGCGGGCTCGAGCTCGACGAGCTCTGGACTCTCCGCGTCGTGGATCTCGACCTTGCCGTGGAACCGGCGCGCGAAGTCGGGCGAGACGACGCCGAGTCGCTCGAGCTCCCGCCCCTGCGGGCGGCGCGTGAGGCCGGCCGCGACGAGCAGCGTCTGGCGCGCGGTCGGAACGCCTGCGCGCTCGAGCTCGGCCGAGGCGGCGGCCAGGGCATCCTGGCGCGGGTCGTTGAGCGCTCCCGGCAGCGGCAGCGCAGGCGGTTCGACCACGATCGTCGCGTTTCCGCCGCGGGTCACCAGCGCCTCGAGCGGTTCGCCGGCCAGAGGGAAGCGGAGCGCGTCGCGCACCGCCGCTCGCACGTCCATCACCGGCTCGCCCGGCGGCGGCGGGCGCAGCACGGTCGCGTCGTCGGCCGCGTCGACGACGGTCAGGCGCGTGCCGAAGAGCAGCGGGATGCGCTGCACTACGGAATCGACCGGTAGAGCCGCAGGAATGCGAACCGGAAGCCGCGCCGCGGCCAGAACCGCGAGGCCCAGAGGTTCGTGATCCGCCAGTCGGTGGTCATCACGGGGTGGCCGTTCTCACGCGCCCAGCGCAGGACGTGCTCGGTCAGCGCGCGGCCGACGCCGGTCCCGCGGGCCGCAGGCTCGGTCGAGCCCTGGGCGAGGTCGATGCCGCCGGGCGGCACGCGAAGGTCGGGTGCGCGCCGGTACAGGAGCGTGTGCCCGACGATGCGCCCCTCGCGCTCGGCGACGAACAGCTCGTACTTGTCCTGATTCTCTTCCTCGCGCCACTCGGCTTCGATCTCCTCGAGGCTCTGCAGCGGGACATCCGAGAAGCTCGGCGCCTCCAGCAGCGACGCGCTCAGCTCGCGCTGCAGCCGCGCCGCATCCGTGAAGTCGGCGGGCGTCCCTGGCCGGATCTCCACTCCCGCGTCGAACGGCTCCCCCGCGCCCGTCTCACGCATCCCGAGGACCGCCGAGCCGCCGAAGCCGAGCCGGAACCAGGCGTCGACCAGCTCCGCGTCGTGCGCCGGCACGAACACCACCTGCATCGTGTGGCCCTCGTCGACCCAGCGCTGCGCCGCGGCCGCGTACAGGTCGCGGATCCGCTCGCGGTCGCCCTCGATCGCGTGGCCGGCGATCCCGATTCGGAGCCACCAGATCCCCCTGAACGGGCTGGCCGCGCCGATCAGGTAGCCGTCGCCGCAGAACACGCCAGAGGCCCCCTCCTGACGCCATTCCTGCTCGAGCTCGGCGCGGAAGTCGACCGCCTCCGGCAGCAGTGGCTCGGCTTCTCGGTGCCGCGCGTGACGGGCCGCCAGCAGGGCCGCCGCGTCGTCCAGATGCGCGTCCACGAACGGGACGATCTCGTGGCCGGCCATGGGTCGTAGCCTCGCAGAGATCTCTGCTTACGGAATCGAGCGGTGCAGCCGGAGGACGGACGCCCGGAAGCCGCGACGCGGCCAGAACCGCGACGCGAGCAGGTTCGTCACGCGCCAGTCGGTGACCAGCGCCTCGTACCCCTGCTCGGCAGCCCACGCGAAGCCCGCGTCGGTCAGCGCGAGACCGAGGCCGGTGCCGCGGCTCTCGGGGAGGGTCACGGCGAAGCCCAGGTAGCACGTCGGTGCGGCGGGCCGTCCCAGATCGTGGAAGTGGCGTGACCGCTCGACCGGTACGTACGCCCAGCAGGCGACCGGTCGTCCCTCGCGGAGGCCGAGCAGGATCTTCTCCTCGTTGTTCTCGAGGGTCTCGTGCCATTCGCGCCGCGCTTCCTCCTCCGTCGGCACCGGCCGCCCCGAGAACACCGGCGCCGCCGCCTGGTGCCTGGGCAGCGCGTAGTCGAGCTCGAGGAGCTCGTCGATCATCGACTCGTCCGGCGCACGGATCTCACAGCGGTCCGGGACGCGAACCTCCACGCCGCGTGGCACCTCCTGGTAGCCGTGCGCCTGCTGCTGGCCGAAGCCGAGCCGGAACCACGCGTCCACGAGCGCCGGCTCCGGCGGCAGGAGGACGAAGTGGCGCGTGTTGCCCTCTTCGACCCAGCGCCCGGCGGCGAGCGCGTAGAGGTCGCGCGCGTCCTCGGGGTCCTCGACGGCGTGCCCGGGCAGCTCGATCCAGACGTTCGGCCCCCAGATCTCCGCCGGCTGCGGGCAGCCGATCAGGTAGCCGACGAGGCGGCCGCCGCGAAGCCCGGCCGCGCCACTCATCCCCTCGTCGCGCCAATGGTGCTCGAGCAGCGGACGCGTCTCGGCAGGGTCCTCATAGCGCTCGTCGAGGAGCGGCTCAAGCGCGCGATGCCGCGCGTGGCGTGCCGCGAGCAGCGCGGCGGCGGGGTCGAGATGCTCGTCGGCAAAAGGGACGACTTCGAGTGCGGGCAAGCGACGTAGACTCGCAAAGATGTCGCCGAAGACGCTGACAGGGGAGGAGCTGCAGCTCGACGACGGCCCTGCCCGCGACTCGGAGCTCTTCCTCGTCGACGGCAACAACCTCGCCTACCGCGCCTTCTACGCGCTCCCGGAGGAGCTCGCCACGAGCGAGGGCTTCTCCACCAACGCGCTGCTCGGCTTCGCCAACATGCTCTTCAAGCTGCTCGCCGACTACCGGCCGCGCGGCGTCGCCGTCGCCTGGGACACGCGGCCCGTGCACCGGGCCGAGCAGCTCGAGACCTACAAGATCGACCGCAAGCCGATGCCGGATCTGCTGCGGGAGCAGTTCCCGTACTTCCGCCCGATCGTGGAGGCCTTCGGCTACCGGAACCTCGAGTTCGAGGGCTGGGAGGCCGACGACGTGATCGCCACGCTCGCCCACCGCGCCGACGAGGCCGGGATCAAGACGACGGTCGTCTCGACCGACCGCGACGCCTTCCAGCTCGTCAGCGAGAACGTCGCGCTGATGATGACCCCGCGCGGCGTCTCGGACGTCCACGTCTACACGCCCGAGCGGGTGGAGCTGCGGCTCGGGATCAAGCCCGAGCAGGTCCCGGACTTCATCGGGCTCAAGGGCGACACCTCCGACAACATCCCCGGCGTCCCGGGCATCGGCGACAAGACGGCCGGCCAGCTGATCGCCCAGTACGGGTCGTTGGAGGAGGTACTCGAGCACGTGGACGACCTGACGCCGGCGCGCTCGAGGGCGATCCGCGAGCACGCCGACCAGGCGCGCGCCGCGAAGGAGCTCGCGACGATGCGTCGCGACCTCGAGCTCGACTTCGACCCCTCGGAGGTCGTGCTCTCTCCGCCCGACCGGTCGCAGCTGAAGGAGATGTTCAGGCGCTTCGAGTTCCGCAACCTGCTCGGCCGCGTCGACGAGCTGGACGAGGCCCTGCCCTCGGCGCCCGTGGTCGCGACCGGTGTCGAGGTGCCGTGGCGCGAGGAGCTGACGCCGGCCCTCCCGCGCGGGCCGCTCGGGATCGCCGCCGACACCGACCGGGTCGGCGTCGCCGCCGGTGAGGAAGTCGTGATCTCGCTACGCCCCGAGCGGCTCGAGGGCGAGCTGGTCGCGCACGACGCCAAGTCGCTCCGCGTCGAGGCGACGGACGACACGATGATCCTCGCCTACCTGATCGAGCCCGGCCGGGCCGAGTACGCGCTCGACGACCTGGCCGCCGAGTACGGGATCGAGCTGCTCCCCGTGCCCGAGGCGGAGGAGGAGACGGCGGCGCTCGTGCGGCACGCGGCGGCGACGCTGCGCCTGCGCGACCCGCTGCTCGAGCGCGTCCGGGAGCGCGGGGCGGAGCCCCTCTACCGCGATATCGAGCTGCCGCTCACCGAGGTGCTCGCCGCGATGGAGTCGACCGGGGTCAAGGTAGACACCTACCGCATGGGCGAGATCACCGCCCGCCTAGCCGACCGCGTCGAGGAGCTCGAGGCCAAGGCGTACGAGCTCGCGGGCGAGGAGTTCATGCTCGGCTCGACGCAGCAGGTCGCGCGCGTCCTTTTCGAGGAGCTGAAGCTCACGCCGGGCCGCAAGGGCAAGACCGGCTACTCGACCGATACGCGCGTGCTGCGGTCGATCCGCGACGAGCACGAGATCGTCGGCGTGATCGAGGAGTGGCGCGAGTACTCGAAGCTGCTCAACACCTACCTCGGACCGCTGCCGACGCTGATCGGCGAGGACGGTCGGCTGCATACGACCTTCAACCAGACCGTTGCGGCCACGGGCCGGCTGTCGACCACCAGCCCGAACCTGCAGGCGATCCCGATCCGGACCGAGCTCGGCCGCGAGATCCGCTCGGCCTTCGTCGCCGAGCAGGGGCACAGGCTGCTCTCGGCGGACTACTCGCAGGTCGAGCTGCGGATCCTCGCCCATGTCTCGGGCGAGCCGAAGCTGCGCGAGGCCTTCGAGGCCGGAGAGGACATCCACGCGGCGACCGCGGCTGAGGTGCTCGGCAAAGAGCGTGCGACGCTGACCAAGGACGAGCGTAACGTCGCCAAGATGGTCAACTTCGGGATCATCTACGGCATCTCGTCGTTCGGGCTGTCCGAGAACCTCGAGATCCCGCGAGACGAGGCGCAGGCTTACATCGACGCGTACCTCGCGCGCTTCCCTCACGTGCAGGACTTCATCCAGCGGACGATCGAGCAGGCCGCCCGCGACGGCTACGTGACGACGCTGCTCGGCCGGCGTCGGCCGGTGCCGGAGATCCGCGCCTCGAACCGGCAGACGCGCTCGCTCGGCGAGCGGCTCGCGGTCAACTCCGTGATGCAGGGGACTGCCGCCGACGTGATCAAGGCCGCGATGGTCGCGATCCACCGGCGCCTGCGGGACGAGGGGCGGGCCGCGCGCCTCGTCCTCCAGGTGCACGATGAGCTCCTGCTCGAGGTCCCCGACGCCGAGATCAGCGCGCTCAAGTCACTCGTGCGCGAGGAGATGTGCCGGGCCTACCCGCTCGACCCGCCGCTCGAGGTGGACGTCGGCGTCGGCGAGGACTGGAACGAGGCGAAGACCTAGCCCGGCGGTGTGGGCTCGGCGGGCGGCGGCCGGAGGGCAACTACCGTCGCCTCGCCTCCGCGGCGATCGAGCGCGTGCATCAGTGCCTCGACGCAGTCGGGGTCGAACTGGCTGCCGGCGCAGCTCCTGAGCTCGGTCAGGGCTTCCGCCTCCTCAAGCGACGCCCGATAGGGCCGGTCCTCCGTCATCGCCCTGAAGGCGTCGCAGACCGCGACGATTCGGGCGCCGAGGGGGATCGCACGTCCCACGAGCCTGTCGGGGTACCCGCCTCCGTCCCAACGCTCGTGGTGGTGGCGCACGATCGGGAGGATCGCCTGGAGCGACCGAATCGGTTGCAGGATCCGCTCGCCGACCTCGGGATGGGTCCGCATGACCTTCCACTCCTCGTCGGTGAGTGGCCCGGGCTTGTTCAGAATGGCCTCGGGCACGCGAACCTTGCCGATGTCGTGTAGGACGGCTCCGAGCTCCACGTTGCGCACCGACTCGAGGTCGAGCTCGAGCTCCGCCGCGACGGCGACGGCGAGCCGGACGACCTCTTCGGTGTGCTGACTCGTGACTGCGTCCTTGGCCTCGAGCGCATTGGAGAGGGAGGCGAGCGTCTCGCGGTAGACGCGCTGCGCTCGCTCCTCGTGTTCGAAGGCGGCGAGCAGGCCGCCGATCTGCGCCGCCGCGAGCTCGGCAAGGTGACGTTCGACCCCTGGGAAGGCGCGTGGCCGGCCGTCGTAGACCTCGACGAGGCCCCAGGTTCCGCCCTCGACCACGAGCGGCACGAGCAGCACGGCCTGCATCTCCATCTCGCGAAGCACGAACAGCTCGGCGGGATCGGCGCTGGCATCGTCGGCCGAGATCGAGCTCGGCGTCCTCGACTCCAGGACCGCAGCGGTCGCCGGGTAATCGGTCAGGTAGTAGCTCAGCCCGCGCGCAACCTGGCGCTCGGTGCGGGCGTAGTCGGCGACCTCGCGCAGGAGCCCGCCTTCGAGCTGCGAGATCAGGCAGGCCTCGGCGTCGAGTAGGTGCGCGAGCTCCCGGCTCGCGACGCGAAGCATCCGCTGCGCGACGTGCTCGGAGGCGATCGCGCGCGAGAGCGAGACCAGGCGGGAGAGGGGCTCCGCGCCGGCGATCAGCTCGACCGGCCGCCTCGGCCCGGGCCGGGAGGTCGGCTCGGCGCTCATGCCGCCACTTCGATCCGGGTGCCGG
This sequence comes from Gaiellaceae bacterium, assembly GCA_044871215.1. Classification (GTDB taxonomy): domain Bacteria; phylum Actinomycetota; class Thermoleophilia; order Gaiellales; family Gaiellaceae; genus AC-32. The sequence continues at coordinate 8,783 of JBIOZO010000128.1, forward strand.
AGCGCTTGGCGGCGTACATCGCCTCGTCGGCGACCAGTAACAAGGTCTGAGGCGCGTCGCATCCCCGGCTAGGGGCGATGCCGAAGCTGGCGGTCAGCGTGCGGACGAGCGGATCGATGTTCGCTTCCACCGCCGTCATGATTCGCTCGACGACCTCGCGGGCCTCCTCCTCGCCGGCGCCGTGGAGCAGCAGCGCGAATTCGTCCCCGCCGACGCGGAAGGCCTTGTCGCCGCTCCGAACGAGCTCGGCGAGCAGCGCCGCGAACAGCACGAGCACCCTGTCGCCGGCGGCGTGGCCCTGTTCGTCGTTGATCTCCTTGAAGTTGTCCACGTCGAGGAAGACGAGCGCAAGCGGTCCTGCGCCTTCGGCGTCGGTCGCGGCCGCGAGCTCGTTCAGCAGCGCGCGCCGGTTCAGCAAGCGGGTCAGCGGGTCGTGATCGGCCAGGAAGCGCGTCTCCTCGAGCTGCGTCGCAACCGCGAGGGCCTCCATGGCGTGGTTGGCGAAGATCCGCAGCGCTTGCAGGACGTGCCGGCTCGGAAGGAGGCGCGAGCTCGGCTCGTCCGCCCAGAGCACCCCGCGCACGGCGCCGTCCGTGTCGAGCAGCGGCACGACCAGCCAGTGATGGTCCCAGGCGTGCGGGCCGCGGCCGTTCTGCGCTGACCGGTAGACGAGCTGCGTCGGTCCCACACGGCGCTCAGCCTCGGCACGGGGGACGAGATAGCAGCCTGCGAGGTCGAACTGCGGCTCGAACAGCTTCGAGATCAGCCCGAGCTCGAGCACCTCCGTGGCAACGACCTCGCTCTCCGACCAGCCCGCGGCGGCAGCAGGACGCAGGAGGTCGGTCTCATCGTCGACGAGCTGGATCATGACCTTGTCGAAGCCGAGTGCCTCTGACACGGCTTCACAGACGGAGCGCAGCATTCCTTCGGTCGAGATCGTCTGCGGCAGCTGGGACGAGACCCTCAGGAGCTGCTCGAGCCCCGCCTGGTGCCGGGTCGTGAGCACGCTCTCCTGTGCCGCCTCGAGCGCCAGGGCGGCGTGGGACGCAAGAGCGCACGCGACGGCGAGGCGCTCGTCGTCCGGCCGCCGCCCGTCGACGGGGTCGCCGAACGACATGATCCCGACGATCCTGCCGTCGGAATGCTCGAGCGGGACGAAGAGCTCGTCGTTGGGATGCCACGCGTCCGGCCCGTCGTGCACTGGGCCTTCGGCGGGGACGAACCGGTCGCCGATGTCCTGTGACCAGTCGAAGGCGTCGTTGGGAATGAAGTATGCGCCCGCGCGCGTAAATCTCGGGACGAGCAGGGGTGTCCAGCTGCCCCAGTCGTAGACCGAGCCGAGGAGGGCCTGGCGGACCGCGTCGCTGCCGTGGACGGTGGTGACGCAGAAGTCGTCCCACTCCGGGCGATAGACGTTCAGCACCACGGTGCGGAAGCCGAGCGTCTCGGCGACCACGCGCGCGATCGCGTCCAGCACGGAATCGACGTCGGCGCCGCTGCGGACGGCCTTCACGATCTCCAGGAGTGAGTGCAGCGACGACACGAAGTCGCGCGCCGTAACGCCGGCGCGCGCGTCGCGCCCGGCTGAGTCATGGGCTTGGGGCTGTCTCATGGCCGCAGCGTGATGCTCCGACTCACAGGATCGGCCTGGAGCCGGCCCCTCACATCACCCTCATGGGGGCTTGACCGTCCTGAGCCAGAAATCGGGCAACTGTTCCCGCCAGCGCGAATCCAAGGCGATAAGGGGCACGCGGCTATACTGAGCGGCTTCTCGTGGCCAGTGAGACCGTGAACAGAGAGGGCATGCAGCTCGACGAGGACTCCGTCTGGACGACGACGGAGGACGGCGAGCGCGTCCCCAACTACGACGCCACCTTCCCGGCGATCAACGAGGGCGAGGTGGTCCACGGCACCGTCGTACGCGTGGACAAGGACGAGGTGCTCGTCGACATCGGCTACAAGTCGGAGGGCGTGATCCCGGTCGCCGAGCTCTCGATCCGGCGTTCGGTGAACCCCGCGGACGAGGTCGGGCTCGGCGACGAGATCGACGCGCTCGTGCTGACGAAGGAGGACGCCGAGGGCCGGCTGATCCTCTCGAAGAAGCGAGCACGCTTCGAGATGGCCTGGAAGGCGATCGAGCGCGCGGCCGAGTCGGAGGAGCCGGTCGACGGCAAGGTGATCGAGGTCGTCAAGGGCGGCCTGATCCTCGACCTGGGCGTGCGGGGCTTCCTGCCGGCGTCGCTGGTCGACATCCGCCGCGTCCAGGACCTCGACGAGTTCCTCGGCCAGGAGCTGCGCGCCAAAGTGATCGAGCTCAATCGGTCGCGCAACAACGTCGTGCTCTCGCGCCGCGCCGTGCTCGAGGACGAGCGCAAGGAGATGCGCCAGGCGATCCTCGACCGGCTGAACCCGGGCGACGTCGTGGACGGCCAGATCTCGAACATCGTCGACTTCGGCGCCTTCGTCGACCTCGACGGGATGGACGGGCTGATCCACATCTCGGAGCTCTCCTGGAGCCACGTCAACCATCCGTCCGAGGTGCTCGAGATCGGCCAGGACGTGAAGGTGAAGGTGCTCGACATCGACCGCGAGCGCCAGCGCATCTCGCTCGGGCTCAAGCAGACCCAGAGCGACCCGTGGCAGCAGGTGCTCGAGACCTACCACGAGGGCGACGAGGTCGAGGGCAAGGTCACGAAGGTCGTCACCTTCGGCGCCTTCGTCGAGATCATGCCGGGCGTCGAGGGCCTCGTTCACATCTCCGAGCTCGCGCAGCATCACGTCGAGAACCCCCGCGAAGTCGTTTCGCAGGGCGATTCCGTCAAGGCGAAGATCATCGAGGTGGACGCCGAGCGGCGCCGCCTTTCGCTCTCGCTGAAGCGCGTCGAGGGCGGCGGTGTGACCGAGCGGGCCGAGGATGCGGAGGCCGTCGAGGGCACGCCGAACCTGGATCTTTCCGAAGAGGTCTTCCCGGAGAGCTCGGCAGCGCCCGAGGCCGAGCCGCTGCCGGACGTCGAGGCCACCGAACCGCCCGAACCCGAGGCCGTCGCCGAGGCAGAGCCGGCCGCCGAAGTCGAGCCCGCCGAAGCGGCTGCGCCCGTGGAGGAGGCCGAGCCGGCCGCCGAAGCCGAGCCTGCCGCCGAGGCCGAGGCTCCCGCCGACCCGCCCGAGTAGCTTGACGCGACCGATCGCCGTCGCCATCACGGGCGGCATCGGAGCCGGCAAGAGCGAGGCCCTCGCCGCCTTCGAGCGTCACGGCGCGGCCGTCATCTCGAGCGACGAGATCGTCCATCGCTTGCTGCGCGAGGACGTGGAGATACGCGATGCGCTGCGGGAGCGCTTCGGCGACGGGCTCTTCGCCGACAACGGCGACGTCTACCGTTCCGCCCTCGCGGAGATCGTCTTCGCCGACCGCGAGGCGCTCGACTGGCTCGAAGGACTGCTGCACCCGCGAGTCGTGCAGGAGTACATGGGCTGGCGCGAGCAGCTGGCGGAGCTGGACGACCCGCCACGGGTGAGCGCAACCGAGGTGCCGCTGCTCTACGAGGTGGGGGGCCAGGTGCGCTTCGACGCCGTCGTGGTCGTGACCGCGCCGCCGGAGATCCGCGGCGCCCGCTCGGAAGTCGCAGCCGGCGAGCGGGAGCCGCGCCTACTGCCAGACTCGGTGAAGGTGGCCCAGGCCGACTTCGCGTACGTCAACGACGACTCGCTCGAGAAGCTCGATGATTTCGTCCAGGCGGTGTTGCGGGAGCTCACGCGGTGAAGAAGTTGCTCGCCGTCGTCCTCGTCGTGGCGGCGCTCGGGGCGGGCTTCGCCTACGTACACTCGACCGAGCCGGCCTGGTACGTCCGCCTCCGCTACCCGCTGCGGTACCAGTCGATCCTCCGCGGCCACGCCCGGAACTACCGGCTCGACCCCGCGCTCCTCGCCGGAGTCATCTACCAGGAGAGCAAGTTCAACGCGCACGCACGCTCGAGCTCGGGCGCGATCGGCCTGATGCAGCTGCTACCCGACACCGCAAAAGGGATCGCGGTGCACACCGGCGGGTCGCAATTCGAGGTCTCCGATCTCGACGATCCCGAGATCAACGTGCGCTACGGCTCCTGGTATCTCCGGCACCTGCTGGACAAGTACGGCGACGAGCGAACCGCGCTCGCCGCGTACAACGCCGGCCAGGACAACGTCGACACCTGGCGGAGCGAGGGGAAGGGCATCGCCTTCGCCGAGACGCGCGCGTACGTCCAGCGGGTCGAGCACCTGAAGACGCTCTATCGGCGTGGTTACGCCAAACAACTGTATGGAAACGGTCGCACCGGCGAAGCCGGCACGGCCTCCCAAACGGCATTGCGAGCAATGCCTCGGTCAGGCTGACGCTTGACAGACAGCACAAGTGATGTCATAGTGACATCACAATGCAGCTACAAAGGTTCGTAGACGCGCTCAAGGCCGACCTCACGGCGGTCGCGGAGCTGGGCGACGAGACGACGGCCGAGGCGGCCGGCCGGCTCGTGCTCACGCTCCAGGCCTCCGTCGGCCTGCGCCTGCTCGACGCGCTCTCGGAAGCGGCGCTCGAGCTGAACGACAAGCTTCCCGGCGGCCACGTCGAGGTGCGGTTGACCGGTCAGGACCCCGAGCTCGTGTACGTCAGCGACGAGCCCGAGGCGCCGGCGGCCGCGTCCGACGAGGCGTACAGCGCCCGTATCACGCTGCGACTGCCGGAGGCGCTCAAGAGCGCCCTCGAGACCGCCGCAGGGCGCGAGGGAGTCTCGGTCAACACGTGGATCGTGCGGGCTCTCTCGCGCAGCTCCACCGCCGGCCCGGCGGTGCAGTCAGGCAACCGGCTGACGGGCTACGCCCGCAGCTGAGAGGAGGAACCATGGCGTTCTACCCAATCCCGTTCGGTCACGCCGAAGTCCGCGTCGACACCCGCCCGCAGTCGCCGGTTCGCCGGCCCGTGAGGCGCCCGCGATGAGGACGGAGACCTTCCAGACTCCCGGCGAGACGCGCCTCGACATCCGCCTCGGGGCGGGCGAGGTGCGTCTCGAGACCGCGGAGGTGCAGGAGACGACCGTCGTGCTCGAGCCGCTCCGCGACAACGACGCCACGCAGGCCGCGATCGAAAACGCGCGCGTCGAGCTGCGCGGGCGCGGGGGCGGCCACGAGGTCGTGATCGACGTGCGCGACCGCGGGCGTGGCCTCGGCTTCTCGAAGGGCGCGGAGGTCCTCGTCTCGGTCACGAGCCCCGAAGGCACGAGCGTCGAGAGCAAGACGGGCTCCGCCGAGGTCGAGGGCCGCGGCCGCTTCGGCTCGGTCGAGGTCGAGACGGGCTCCGGCGAGGTCGAGTTCGGCGAGATCGCCGGCGACGCGAACATCAACGCTGCGAGCGGCGACGTCCAGCTCGGCTCGATCGGCGGCAACGCGCGGGTGAACACGGCCTCCGGCGATCAGACGATCCGCGAGATCGGCGGGGAGGCGAAGCTCAACTCCGCGTCCGGCGACGTGATCATCCGTGAGGTCAGGGGCGACCTCACGGTCAACTCCGCCTCCGGCGACGTGATCGTGCGCGAGGCAGCCTCGTCGGTGAACGTCAACACCGCCTCCGGCGACCAGGAGATCGGCAGCGTCACGAGCGGCAAGGTGACGCTCAAATCCGCCTCCGGCAATTGCAAGGTGGGGATCCGCGAGGGCTCGACCCTGTGGGTCGACGCGCGCTCGCGCTCAGGCGAGGTCACCTCCGAACTCCCGGTCTCCGAACTGCCTCCCGACGGCACCGGCCCGACGGTCGAGCTCCGTGCCAACACGATGAGCGGCGACATCACCGTCTCGAGGGCATGAATCCCAACGACCCGACCACGGGCGCAGCCGTTGCGCCGGCTCCGCGGCGCCTCTTTCGGCTTCCCGGAGCCCTGCGGGAGCGCGATTTCCGCCGCTTCTGGGCCGGCGAGACGGTGTCGCTGCTCGGCGACCAGGCGACTCAGATCGCGCTGCCGCTGGTCGGTGTCCTCGCGCTACACGCGAGCCCCGCGCAGATGGGTTACCTGGGCGCGGCGCTGCTCTTCCCGAACCTGCTCTTCTCGCTGCATGCCGGCGCGCTGGTCGACCGCCGCGGCCGACGGCGCGAGACGATGATCTTCACGGCGCTCGGCCGCGCGGCCGTGCTGGCGACGATCCCGATCGCCTACGCCTTCGGTGCGCTGAGCCTGACCCAGCTCTACGTCGCGAGCTTCGTGATCGGGACGCTCAGCGTGTTCTTCTACGTCTCGTACACGACGCTCTTCGTCTCGCTCGTCCCGCGCGAGCGCTACCTCGAGGCCAGCGCGCTGCTGAACGGCAGCCGCGCGTTCTCCTTCGTCGCAGGGCCGAGCCTCGGCGGGCTGCTCGTGCAGGTGTTTTCGGCGCCGATCGCCCTGGTCGTGGACGCGTTCTCGTTCGTCGTCTCGGCGCTGACGATGCACTCGATCCACCCGAAGGAGCCGCCGATCGAGGTGCCGGGGCGCGGCCACCTGAAGGCCGGCATCCAGTACATCTGGGGCTCGCCGATCGTGCGCGCGAAGCTGCTCTCGACCGCCACGATCAACTTCTTCAACTTCGTTTTCTGGGCCCTCTTCATCCTCTATGTCACGCGCGAGCTGGGCGTGCGGCCGGGGATCCTCGGCCTCGTGCTGGGCGCCGGCGCGGTCGGCGGTGTGCTCGGCTCGATCGTGACCGGACGCCTGAGCCGCCGCTTCGGCGTCGGGCCCGTGTTCGTGATCGGCTCGGTGCTCTTCCCCGCGCCGCTCGTGCTCGTGCCGCTGGCGGGCGGCGGCGACTGGCCGATCTACGCCTGCCTGTTCGCGGCCGAGTTCCTCTCGGGATTCGGCGTGATGATGCTGGACATCTCCGCGAACGCGATCACGACCGCGCTCGTGCCCGACCGCCTGCGCGCCCGCGTCTCCGGCGCCTACATGGTCGTCAACTACGGCGTGCGCCCGCTGGGCTCGCTCGCCGGCGGCGTGCTCGGGACCTGGATCGGCCTGCGTCCGACGCTCTGGATCGCCACGGTCGGCGCGGTCGCGGGCGTGCTCTTCCTGCTGCCCTCGCCGATCCCGCACTTGCGCGAGCTGCCCGAGGCGGACCTATGACGTCGCTCGCGACGTCATCTCA
>JBIOZO010000129.1:0-2033 GCA_044871215.1 Gaiellaceae bacterium
GGCTGGCAGGGCGGGCGGCTGAAGCCGGACGTGGGGTCGGGCCTCACCTGCCGCGGGTACTCGCCGAAGCAGTCCGACCTCGTGCTCACCGGCGCTGCCGAGACGGCGTGGCATCGGCCGGGCCTGCAGGTGCGCAGCGTCGCGCAGGTCCTGAAGACCCGCGCGATGGTGGCGCGTGACTGGGCCCGGACGGTCACCGATCCGCGCGCGGTCGCGTGTCTGCGGGGCGCCGTCACGAAGGGCCTCACCTCGAGCGAGCGCCTGGTGTCGTTCCGGCGGCTGCCGTTTCCGCGGCTAGCCATGTTCGCCACGGCCTACCGAGCGATCGTCGAGGTCAGCGCGGGAGGAGCGAGTGTCCGCGTTCTCGTCGACCTGGTGCTCGTCGGGCGCAGCCGCACCGAGCTGACGCTGCTGCTCGCGGCCCCGGCGGCTGCCGGTGCGAGCATCGCCGCCGCGGACGTCCGCCTGGCTCGCACGCTCCTGGCCCGCGTTCGCGCGTAACTACCATCGGCCGCGTGGCCGGCGCCGTCGTCATCCGCCCCGAGCGCGAGGAGGATCACCCCGCGATTGCGGAGGTCGTCCGCGCCGCGTTCGTCGATCACCCCGACGAGGTGGCGGCGTTCGTCGAGCGCATTCGCGCGTCGGAGCACTACATCCCTGAGTTCGCACTCGTCGCCGAGGACTCGTCCGGCGTGGTCGCCCACGTGATGCTGAGCTGGGTCGGCGTCGAGGGCGCGTCGCGTCCGAGGATCCTCTGCCTCACGCCGATGTCGGTTCGGCCGGACCGCCAGCTGATGGGCGTGGGATCCCGGCTGATCCGGGAGGTGCTCGGCCGCGCCGAGGACTCGGGCGAGCCGGCCGTGTTCCTCGAGGGGATTCCCGACTACTACCCGCGCTTCGGCTTCGAGCGGGCGAGCGCGCTCGGGTTCGGCTCGCCGAGCCCGAAGATCCCCGACCCGGCATTCATGGTCAAACGGCTCCGCGGCTACACGCCGGACCTCGCCGGACGGATCGTCTATCCGGAGTCGTACGCCGCGCTCGGGTACTGACCCAGCGCCTCCGCGACCGAAACCAGCGAGGGCTCGTCGATCGGGTCGAGCACCAGGATCGCTTCGTCCGCTCCGGCATGCGCGAGTGCGTCGAGATGCTCGGCCAGGCGCGGCATCTCGACGGGCGGCGCGTCCTCCTCGAGCGGACGCTCGCCCCGCCCGCCGTCGACGCTGACCAGGACACAGGCACTGCGCCGGAAGCCACCCTCGACCCGCGCGCTCAGCTCGGCGAACCCCTCGGGCGTGTTGCCGTACCACGAGTACCAGCAGTTCCACCAGTCGACGTGCGGCCCCGCCGCGGCGAGCACGCGCGGACCGGTCGTTCCGATCATCAGCGGAACGCGGTGGTGAGGCGGCGGGAGAAGCACGGCGTCTTCGGTCTCGTAGATGCGGCCCGAGGCGGTGACCCGCTCGCCGTCGAGGAGCCGTCGGATGATCGCGAAGGCCTCCTCGAAGCGCGCGACCTTCAGGTTGGTGTCGAAGCCGAAGGCCTGGAACTCCACGTCGTTCCAGCCCGTGCCGAGGCCGAGCACGAACCGCCCGGACGAGATTTCGGCGATGGCGGCGGCCATGCGCGCCGTCAGGCCCGGGGCGTGGAACGCGGTCGCCGCCACCAGCGGGCCGAGTCGGACGCGCTCGGTCGACGCCGCAAGCGCCGCCAACATCGTCCAGGCGTCCCACGGCCCGCGCTCGGGGCGGCCGTCGCCGCGGTAGAGCATGTGGTCGCCGAGCCAGATCGAGTCGTAGCCCGCGGTTTCGGCGGCACGCGCCAGCGAGCGCAGCTCCGGCCAGCGCACCTCGCGCTCGACCTCCGGTAGCTGCACGCCGACTTTCATTCCGCCATCGTCACGAAGACGACGTCGCCGAAGCGCTCGAAGCTGCGCACGTGCCGGGAGACCTCGACGAAGCCCGCGCGCTCGTAGACCTTCTGCGCGCGCTCGTTGAACTCCGCCACGTGCAGGTAGACCCGGCGAGCCCGGTAGC
>JBIOZO010000130.1:0-5654 GCA_044871215.1 Gaiellaceae bacterium
CGGCGCATCGCGAGGCACGAGGCCGCGATCGTCGAAGCCGCAGTCCCTCCGCTCGCGGCGATGCTGCTCGCGGCGCTCGGGCTGATCTCGACGCGAGCGTCGATCTGGATCGCCTACGGCCTCGGCCTGGCCGTGCTCGTGGGCACGGGTCTCGTCTTTGCGAAGGTCGAGCGCCTCGGCTGGCTCGGGACGCTCGTGGTCGTCGCCCTGAACCTGGCCCTCGGCCTGATCCTGGTCGCGCTCAAGCTGGCCGTTACGCACTGAGCTACCGGTTCAGGTTCCAGATCACACCGTTGAGCAACGCCGCGAAGCAGACCCACCCGAGGTAGGGGACGAGCAGCAGCGCTGCGGGCAGCGACACGCGCGCGAAGAGCACGATCGTCGCGGCGACGGCGAGAGCAAGCACCACGATCTCGGCAAACGCGAGGCCGGGGCGGTGCAGCCCGAAGAAGAGGCCTGTCCACGCCGCGTTGAGCGCGAGCTGGACGGCCCACACGGCGAGCGCCTCGGGTGCTCCATCCGCTCCGCGCTCGCGCCATACCAGCCACGCCGCCACGGCGATCATCACGTAGAGCACCGTCCACACCGGCCCGAAGACCCAGTTCGGGGGCCGCCACGACGGGAGCCGGAGTGACTCGTACCACTCGCCGGTGCCGCCGGCCGCGGAGACGCCGCCGATCGCTGCTGCCGCGAAGGCGAGCGCGAGGAAGACGACGAGCGCGAGTCCAGACCGCATAGTGCGGATTCTCCGTTACAGGGCGGTAATCCAAGGAGCGGAGCGGCGCCGGAGTCGAACCGACCGAGCCGTGGGCTGCACGACCGCACTGGTTTTGAAGACCAGCTGGGCCACCGGGCCCATGCCGCTCCGCCGAGGAGCCTAGCCTGGCCGCGTGCGAAGGCGCCGCTCGTCGCCCACCCGGAGCGTGAGACCGTCGGCGTCGTACCGCTCCAGCAACAGCTGCGCCGTGCGCCGGGAGATCCCCAGGGCGTCCCGGAAGCCCGCGAGTGTGATCGGCGAGAGCGTCTGCAGCGTCTCGACCCCGCGGTCATAGAGGGCGGCGGAGACCGCGAACCCGTCGCCGACGCGCTTGAGTGAGCCGCGATCCTCCAGGAACCCCGCAAGGTTGCGGTCCTCGACGCGGACGAGATCCCCCGAGGCGAGCTTCGACTCGAGCTCGGCGGCCGCGGCGGCCTGGTCGCCGAGCTTCGGGGCCGCCCCCGGCGCGTAGGCCTTGCCGTCGCGGCGCTCGACGTGGAGGAGCTGCAAGACCGCTGGCGCCCAGGGCTCGGGTGGAAGCAGCTCGCCTAGCGGAATGCCCGGGTCGAGCGGCGAGGCCTGCGCGCGCTCCGCGAGCCTGGTGCGGACGGCCGAACGCTGCTCCTCGAGCCACTCCGGTGCGAAGAACCAGTCAGCGGCGGACTCGACTGCGGCCAGGCCGCGGGCGAGGTCGGCCGGGGCGAGCAGCCCGCGCGCCTGCAGGGCTTCGCCGGTGACCGGTTCGTGCACAAGCGCGCGGACGATCGACTCGGGATCGCCGCTCTCGAGGAGCTCGAGCCGTCCGGGGTCGAAGCGCCTCGGCGGCGAGGGGTCGAGCACGACGCCCCCGCCCACCGTGGTCTCGGTGCGCAGGACGACGCGATCGCCGCGCGCGGCGACGACGGGCTCCTGAAGCCGCAGCTGCGCGAAGCGGCCCTCGCGCACGACGCGGGCCGCGACGTCGCTCGCGCCGATGTGGACCGTGACCGCAGCGGGCACCGGCTCGAGCTCCTCGAGCGCGAGGTCGAGCCGCCAGCTGACCGGATAGGCGCCTGGCTCGACGAGCACGTCGCCCCGTCGGAGCTGCGGCACCGAGATGCCGGGCAGGTTGACCGCGACCCGCTGGCCGGCCTCTGCCTGCTCGACCTGGACGTCGTGCACCTGGACGCTGCGCGCGCGGGTGCGCAGGCCGGACGGTTCGACCCGGAGCTCGTCGCCTACCGCGATCGAGCCCGAGCGCAGCGTTCCCGTGACGACCGTGCCGGCGCCGGCGATCGTGAACGCGCGGTCGACGTAGAGCCGGGTCGGCGCCGCGTCGCCTCGCAATCCCACCGCGGCCGCGGCCCGCGCGAGCGCCTCCCGCAGCTCGTCGAGGCCGGCACCGGTCTTGGCGCTGACGGCTACAACCTCGGCACGCGGCACGAGCTCGCCCGCCTCGGCGAGCGCGAGCTCCAGCGTCTCGCGGTCGACGGCGTCGGACTTCGTCACGGCCACGACGCCACTCTCGATCCCGAGCAGGCGCAGGATCGCGAGGTGCTCGTTGGTCTGCGGCCTCGCTCCCTCGCCCGCGTCGATCACGAGCAGGAAGAGGTCGATCCCGGTGGCGCCGGCGACCATCGTGCGCACGAAGCGCTCATGGCCCGGGACGTCGACGAGCGAGAGCTGTGTGCCGTCCGGCAGCGTGAGCGGTGCGTAGCCGAGCGCGATCGAGATTCCGCGCTCGCGCTCTTCCGGGAGACGGTCGGTGTCCTTGCCCGTCAGCGCGCGGACGAGCCAGGTCTTACCGTGGTCGATGTGGCCGGCGGTGCCGACGGTCAACGGCATGCGAGCACGGCGCCGGCCACCTCGTCCGCCTCGGCGTCCGTGAGCGTGCGGCAGTCCAGCAGCAGCCGTCCGTCGCGGACGATGCCGACGACCGGCGGCTCGCCATGCCGCAGCGGCTCGGCGAGCGACTCCTCGACGGCGCAGGCGAAGCTGCGCAGTTCGGCGAGCGGGAGCGCGCCGCCGCCGACGCGGCCGACCGTCTCCTCGACCTCGCCGCCGACCGCCTCGGCCAGCCGCTGTGCGCGGTCGCGAACCGCGTCGAGCGGCTCGTTCAGCATCCGCAGCACCGGCACCTCGCGTAACGCCCGATCGGGCTCGAGGTAGAGCGCGAGTGTTCCTTCGAGCGCGGCGAGGGTCAGCTTGTCCGCTCGCAGGGCGCGCTGGAGCGGGTGGCGCCGGAGCCTCTCGACGAGCTCGCCGCGGCCGACCACGATCCCGGCCTGCGGGCCGCCGAGCAGCTTGTCGCCGGAGAAGCAGACGAGATCGGAGCCCGCCGCCAGGCTCTCGCGCGCCGACGGTTCGCCCTCGAGGTGCCCGAGCACGCCCGAGCCGAGGTCGTCTACCAGCGGCAGCCCGTGTTGGCCCGCGACGGCTGCGAGCTCGGCCACCGACGGCTGCTCGGTGAACCCGACGACGCGGAAGTTCGACTGGTGCACGCGGAGCAGCACGGCTGTATCCGGCCCGATCGCGCGCTCGTAGTCGGCAGCCCGCGTGCGGTTGGTCGTGCCGACCTCGCGCAGCCGTGCGCCCGAGCGCGCGAGCACTTCGGGAATCCGGAAGCCGTCGCCGATCTCGATCAGCTCGCCGCGGGAGACGAGCACCTCGCGGCCTTCCGCCAGCGCAGCCAGCGCCAGCATCACGGCCGCGGCGTTGTTGTTCACGACGAGCGCGGCCTCGGCACCGGTCAGCCGTCGCAGGATCCCGGCGACGTGGTCCTGCCGCGAGCCGCGGCCGCCGGCCTGCAGGTCGTACTCCAGGTTCGAGTAGCCACGGCCGATCTCGAGCGCCCGTGCGAGCGCCGCCTCGGGCAGCGGGGCGCGTCCGAGGTTGGTGTGCACGATCACGCCCGTGGCATTCAGCGCGCGCCGCAGCGCAGGCGCCTTGGCCGCGGCCAGCTCGCCCAGCGTCCGCTCGACGAGGTCGCCGGGGTCGTGGCCGGCCGTGATCTCTTCGCGCGCGCGCGCGAGGGCGCTCCGCGCCGCCTCGACCGCCAGCGGCTCGCCGGCGAGGCGCTCGTCCCGCGCGAGCTCGTCCACGGAGGGCAGATCGCGCAGCTTCATCGGCCAGAAGTCTAAGTACACTCGTGCGGGGTCGATGGCGGCGGGAACGGTCAACCGGGCCAAGGGAACGGCGTTCTGCGCCTGCTTGCTCGTGCTCGTGTTCGCCTCCACGAGCGGCGCGGCGGCGCGGGTCGGGATCGGGAAGATGACCGTCGTCCCGACTCGCCTGATCGCAGGCACGACGGGCAACGAGCTGAGCTTCTCGTTCACAGCCGACTCGGCGCCGCTCACCGGCACGACGCTCGTCGACGTGCCGCGCGGCTGGTCGAAGCCTCAGCAGTCCGACCCCAACGCGCCTGGCTACGTGGAGCTGCAGGCCCTCGGCTGCGTCGGCACGAGCATCTCGGCGATCGCGAGCCGCCGGATCGTGATCGCGACCAAGTGCCCCCGGCGGCACCTCTTCAAGCTGCTCTACCACAAGGCGGCGACCCCGCTGTTCTCGGCCGACGGCTACGTCTTCCTGACGCAGACGCGCAAGGCCGGCGCGCCGAAGAAGACGCCGTTCAAGCCGCTCGGCCCCCAGAAGCAGCCCGTCGTCCGCGTCCGCGGCGCCGGAGAGGCCGGTCTCTTCATGACCCATACGACGGTCGCGACCACCGGCGTTCCGTTCGGCGTGACCGTGCGCATCGTCGACCAGTTCGGCAACAACTCCGCCGACTACGCCGGAACGGTCACCCTGACGAGCAGCGACCCGCTTGCCACCCTGCCTGCGCCGTACGTCTACGCGCAGAAGGATGCTTCGCAGCACACGTTTGCCGGCATCGTCATGCGCACCCCGGGCAAGCAGACGGTCACCGCCAGGGACTCGAACGGCTTCACGATCACGAGCCCACCGATCACGGTCTCGACCAGCTAAGCGTTACTGCGCGTCGGCCTTCTCGGGCTCGGCCGGGTTTCCGGCGCAGCGCCGCTCGTAGCACTCGAGCAGCAGCGCGACGGCGCGCGCCGGGTCGTCGGTGACCTCGAGCAGCTCGAGATCCTCCGGCGAGATCAGGCCCTCGGGCAGCAGGCGGTCGTGGATCCAATCGTGCAGCGGCCGCCAGTACTCCGAGTCGAAGAGGACGACCGGGAAGTGGAGCACCTTGCCGGTCTGGATCAGCGTCAGCGCCTCGAACAGCTCGTCGAGCGTGCCGAAGCCGCCGGGGAAGATCACGTAGCCCTCGGCCGCCTTCACGAACATCGTCTTGCGGGCGTAGAAGTGTTTGAACGTCAGCGAGATGTCGAGGTACGGGTTCGCGAACTGCTCGTGCGGGAGCTCGATGTTGAACCCGACGGAGAGCCCGCCTGCGTCGCGCGCGCCGCGGTTGGCCGCCTCCATCACGCCGGGCCCGCCGCCGGTGACGACGGCGAAGCCCGCCTCGGCCAGCCGCCGCCCGACGTCGCGCGCCGCCACGTAGATCGGGTCGTCGTCCGGCAACCGGGCGGAGCCGAAGACGGTGATCGCCGGCCGGTCGATCTTCGCGACCGCCTCGAAGCCTTCGAGGAACTCCTCCCCGATCCGATGCGCGTCGGCGACCAGGTCGCCATCGTGGCTCTCGAGAATGCGGCGGTCTTGCATCACAGCCGGTGTTGCGGCACGTGCGTGCCCCACATGCCCAGGGCCAGCAGCACTGCCAGCCCGATGTAGAGCGTCAGGATCAGCGTCGCCCGCCCGCGCCCGGCGCCGGGCAGCAGCACGGCGGCTCCGTCGGCCTGCAGCGGCACCATCGGCTCGGCCTTGGCGAGCCGGTACGAGCGCCAGATCGCGCCGCCGTCGAGGATCCCGATCGGGATCAAGTTGAAGAGATTGAGGA
>JBIOZO010000131.1:0-6407 GCA_044871215.1 Gaiellaceae bacterium
CCGACCGCGCCGACGAAGCGAACCCGCGCCCCGAGTCGGGCTGCTGCCACGGCCTGATTGGCGCCCTTGCCACCGGGATACCGGGCGAACGACGCGTCGGTCACAGTCTCCCCCACCCGCGGCAGCCGCTCGCAGCGCGCCACCAGGTCGAGATTGACCGAGCCGACGACGGTGAGCCGAGGACTAGGCGGCAAGCGCGCGCAGGTCTTCGACGGCCCGCCCGAGCAGGTTCTCGCGCAAGTCGAAGAGGCCGGCCCAGAGCGAGGAGCGATCGGGTGCCGAGCGCATCCGCGCCGCGTCGTCGAGGCCGGCGAGCGCCCGCAGGAAGACCGCGAGCTCGAGGTACGCCTGCGCGACCCGCACCGAGGAGCACCGGACGCCTGCGCGATAGAGCACCGGCGCCCACTCGATCAGCTCGGCCGCGCCCGGAGCGCCGTACCAGGAGCGTCCCTCGGCCCGCTCGGGCTCGAGCTCGAGCAGGTACTGCCCCAGCGGCCGCTCCAGGCCCGAGAGCGCAGTCTCCGCGCGGTCGGCCGCACGGCGTAGTGCCGCCTGCCTACCGCCCGGCGTCGACGGCGCCGCGTCGCCGCGCCCCCAGCGTTCGAGCAGCCGGCAGAACGCGAGCGAGGCCACCGACGCCGCGTTGAGCTGGCGGATCAGCCGGTCGGCGGTGGCCGCCTCCGCCGCGTAGTCGAGGAGCACATCGGCCCAACCCGGCTCGGCGCGGAGGGTGCTCATACCTCCACCACCACCGGGAGGATCATCGGCCGGCGCTTCGTCCGGTCGTAGATCAGCTGTCCCAGCCCGTCATGAAGGTGTTCCTGCAGGAGCTTGATCTCGGTCACGTTGTCCTTCACCAGCTCGTCCAGTACCCGCTGAGCCTCTTCTCGCATCTCCTCGAGCAGCGGCTCGCCCGGCTCGGCGAAACCGCGGGCGATGAGCTCGGGCCTGCCGGCGACCGAGCCGTTGCCGCCGCCGAGCGTCGCGACCACGATCAGCACGCCGTCCTCCGACAGGTGCCGCCGGTCGCGTAGCGCGACGTCCTGCACATCGCCGACGCCGAGCCCGTCGACGAAGGTCACCCCCGCCTCGATCTGGCCGGTCAGGTACGCACCCGACTCGTCCAGCTCGACGATCGAGCCGTTCTCGGCGAGCACGATCCGGTTCTCCGGGACGCCGCTCTCGACGGCCAGCCGCGCGTGGGCGGCCAGCATCCGGAACTCGCCGTGCACCGGCATGACCGACTTCGGCCGCACGAGCCCGAGCATCGTGCGGAGCTCCTCGGCGTGGCCGTGACCCGAAACGTGCACCGGGGCGATCTCCTGGTGAAGCACCTCCGCGCCGTTCTTGGCCAGCTGGTTGATCGCGTCGTGGACGGCCAGCTCGTTCCCCGGGACCGGCTTGGCCGAGATGATCACCGTGTCGCCCGCCTCGACCTGGACGTCGCGGTGATCGCCGTACGCGATCCGCACGAGCGCCGAGAGCGGCTCGCCCTGGCTGCCGGTGCAGAGGATCAGGACGTCACCGCGAGCGTAGTCGTCGAGCTCCTTCGGCTGGATCAGGGCGTCGTCCGGCACCTCGATGTAGCCGAGATTCCTCGCGATGTTGATGTTCTTGCGCATCGAGCGTCCCACGACGCAGACCTTGCGGCCCGCCTCGATCGCCACGTCGGCCGCCTGCTGCATGCGATGGACGTTCGAGGCGAACGACGCGACGAGGATCCGGCCGGTACGCGGCGGAATCAGCTGGCGGAAGGCCTCGCCGACGAGACGCTCGGAGCCCGTGACCCCCGGGCGCTCGGCGTTGGTCGAGTCGCCGAGGAAGAGGTCGATGCCGCGGTTGCCCAGGTCGGCCAGCCGGCCGACGTCGGTGCGCAGGCCGTCCACCGGCGTGTGGTCGAGCTTGTAGTCGCCGGTGTGCAGGATCCGGCCGCCGGGCGTGTCGAGCACGATCGCGACGGCGTCCGGGATCGAGTGGGCGACCCGCACGAACTCCGCCGTGAAGGGCCCGAGCTGGGCCGGCGCACTCTCAGGGTCGGCCTCGCGCAGCTCGACGGAACGCAGAAGTCCGTGCTCGTCGAGCTTCGACTTGACGAGCCCGAGCGTCAGCCGCGTCGCCCAGACCTCCTGCACGCGAGCCTCGCGCAGGAGGTACGGCAGCGCGCCCACGTGATCCTCGTGCCCGTGCGTCAGGAGCACTGCGCGAATCGGCCGGTCGCGGTCGACGAGATACGAGAAGTCGGGCAGGATCAGGTCGACGCCGAGGTGCTCGTCACGCGGGAACGCGAGGCCCGCATCGATGACGACGGCCTCGCCGTCGGCCTCGATCACGGTCATGTTCTTGCCCACCTCGCCGAGGCCGCCGAGCGGGATGATCCTGGTGCTTCCTGGCACCGACCCAGTGTAGGACAGCGCGCAGGGTTAACGGGTCCGCGCGTGGAACCCGATACACGCCTGATGCGGCTCTCTCTGCTCGCCTACGCGACCGTCGCGGCCGGCCTCGGCGTCACCGTGGCCGGGGGCTTCGCCGCGGCCGGGCGCCCGCTGACCGCGCTCGCGTTGTTCGCGGCCGCCGCGCTTGCGGCGGAGCTCCTCGAAGAGCCGGAAAGCGCGCGCATCCGCGAGCCCGTCGGCCCAGGCGTCTTCCGCGTTGCTTCGGGTGTCGACCTCGCTGCGGTGATCGTGCTCGGTCCGTGGCGCGGCGCGCTCGTCGCCGGCTCCGCGGCGCTGCTCGCACGGCTCGAGCGTAGCTCCTGGCGGCCCGCCGCGTTCGAGGCCTCGGCCTTCGCCGTCGCTTCGGTCGCCGCCGGCTACGGCTACACGCTCGGCGGCGGCACGATCGGCCACCTGCACCTGCCGGACGACCTGGTTCCGCTCGTCGTGCTCGCGCTGCTGTACCTGCTCGTCTCGCGGCTGCTGCTGCAGGTCGTCGGCGGGCTCGAGGTGCTGCAGCCCGATTTCGCCGCCGCGGCCGCGGAGGCCGGCCTCGGCGCGATCCTCGCCCTCTTCGCGCTCAACCACCCGTGGAACGTGATCGCGGTCGTGCCGGTCGCGCTCGCGGTCAACCACGCCCACGCGCGCGTCCGCCGGTCGCGGCAGGAGACGCTGCACGCCCTCGAGACGTTCGCGAACATCGTCGACGAGCGCGACCCCTCGACGTATCGGCACTCGCTGCGGGTCGCCGGCTACGTCGACTCGCTCGCGCGGGCCCTAGGCTTGCCTTACTCGGAAATCGACCGTCTGCGCTGGGCGGCGCGCCTGCACGACCTCGGCAAGGTGGCGGTCGACGCGAGCGTGCTGAGCAAGCCCGGCAAGCTCCGGCCGAGCGAGTGGAACACCGTCTGGAGGGCCCCCCGGCTGTCGGCTCGGTTGCTGCGCCGCTTCGAGGTCTCCGCCGCCGAGGCGCGGGCCGTCGAGTATCACCGCGAGCGGTACGACGGCCGGGGCTACTACGGGATCCCGGCGTCCGACCAGCCGCTCGCGGCCCACTTCATCGTCGTTGCCGACGCCTACGACGCCATGACGAGCGACCGGGCCTACCGCGCCGGCCTGAGCGCGGAGGAAGCGATCGCCGAGCTCGAGCGCAACATCGGCACGCAGTTCCACCCGACCGTCACGAAGGCCTTCATCGCCGTGCAGCGTGGCCAGGATCCCTTCTCCGTGCTCTCACCCGAGGAGCAGGAGGAGATCCGGGGCGCCTCGACGCCGTACCGCGTGCCTGACATTCGCGGCGCGCGGCGCCTCCGGGAGCGGCCCGAGCTCATCGCCCTCGCGGGTGTGATCGCCGCGCTCGCCGGCGTCGGCCTGGATCAGCCCTGGCTCGTCGGAGGGGGCATCACGGCGACGGTGTGCGGCTTCGGGCTGCAGGTCTGGATGCGGCTGCGGGCGAATCGGCTCGCCCGCGCGCTGGCGGAGGCGCTCGCGGCAGGAGAGCGGCACCGCGTCTTCGAGGCGCTCGACCTCCTTCTCGTCGAGACGGCGCGAAGTGACTGGGTCGCGCTCGTCCAGTGGCAGGAAGACGGCCTCGGCGGCGAGATCGAGGTGGCGCGCGGCGACGGGCCGCCCGAGATGGCGCTCATGAGCTGGCTCGTCCGAGAGGCAGAATCGCGTGACGACATGCTCGTCACCGCGGCGCACGAGCTCGGCGGGGACGGCGCCTACGTCGCCCTGCCGCTGCGACGCGAGAACAGCGCGCTGACCGGCTTCCTCGTCCTGCACAGCCCCGCGGCTCTGCGGCGGCACGTCGCGACCGCGCTGAACTCGTCGCTCGATGCGATCGGGCTTGCTCTGGCACCCCGCCCGGCCGAAGCGGTGCCGGACGCGATGACGGCCGCGACCGGCTAGGCGACGCGCTCGAGCAGACGCAGGCGCTCGAGGCAGTCGCGAATGCGAGCGACCTCGTCCTCGCTTGCCTCGACCAGCGGCAGTCGGACGCCGCCGACGTCGTGGCCGAGAAGGTTGAGCGCGGCCTTCATCTGAATCGGACCGGTGACGACGCCGATCAGCTCGTAAGCCGCAGCGAGCTCGTCGTCCAGCCGTTGCGCGCCTTCATGGTCGCCCTCGCGCGCCAGGCGGACGAGCTCCTTCACCTGCGGTCCGACGACGTGCGTGTGGACGCAGACGCCGCCTGCGCCTCCGAGCTCGACGAACGGAAGCACCAGGTTGTCGTCGCCCGCGTAGAGGTCGAGGCCGAGCCCGACGATGTGACGCGCCTGGTCGAGATCGGCGTTCGACTGCTTGACCGCCTTCACGTTCTCGATCCGCGCGAGCTCGCTCATCGTCTGCGGCTCGATGTTGATCACGCACCGGCCGGGGATGTTGTAGGCGACGACCGGCAAGTCCGTGGAAGCGGCGACGGCCTCAAAATGCGCGACGATCCCGCGTTGCGGCGGCTTGTTGTAGTACGGCGTCACGACGAGCACCGCGTGGGCGCCGGCCTCCTGGGCCTGCTTGGTCAGCTCGATCGAGCGGGCGGTCGAGTTGGTGCCGGTGCCAGCGACCACGGTCGCCCGGTCGCCGATCGCCTCGACCGCCGCGCGGATCAGTCCTGTGCGCTCGTCCTCGGAGAGCGTCGAGGCCTCGCCTGTGGTGCCGTTGACGACCACACCGTCCGAGCCGTTGTCGGCGAGGAACGCACAGAGCTCGCGGTAGCGGTCGTAGTCGACCCGCCCGTCGGCGTCGAAGGGCGTCACGGTCGCGGTCAGCACCTCGCCGAGCACGGGGCCATTCTACGCCGCCCGCGCGCCGGCCCCTGCCGAGCGCCCAACCTCCCCCAGGGGATCCCCGCTGACCCCTGGTAGAACGGTACCGGCCCAGGTGTGACCTGTCCGTGCCCGGGATGTGACGACTTCGCGCGCTTGTCAGTCGAGCAGCGCGTCCAGGCCGACGGTCAGGCCCGGCGGGAGCGTCCCGAGCCGCTCGAGGGCGAGCAGCACGCCCGGCACGTACGCCTCGCGCGAGAACGCGTCGTGCCGGATCGTCAGCAGCTGGCCATCGCCGCCGAAGAGCACCTCCTGGTGGGCGACGAGCCCGGGAAGGCGAACCGAGTGCACCGGTGCCCCGCCGAGAGCTTCAGCAGTTGCCCTTGCCGTGCCCGAGGGCGCGTCCTTCTTGGCCTCGCCGTGCAGCTCGACGATCTCCGCCCGCGGCAGGTAGCGGGCGGCCTCGGTGGCCAGCCGCATCATCAGTACCGCGCCGAGGGCGAAGTTCGGCGCGACCAGCAGCGGCAGCCCGCGCTCGGCCGCGACGGCGCCGAGCGGCGCCGGATCCCACCCGCTCGTCCCCACTACGCACGGCACACTCTGGTCCAGCGCAGCTTGCACATTGGCCTCGACGGCATCCGGCGCCGTGAAGTCCACCATCGCTTCGGCGCCGTCGAGCTCGACGAGCTCGTGCCCGGCTCGCTCAAGCGCCGGCGCGAGCACCGTGCCGACCTTGCCGCCGCGGCCGAAGAGGACGACCCTCACGCGGCGCGCGAGAGCCCGGGGTTCACGTGCTCGACCGCCTCCAGGAACCGCTCCTCGCGCGGCCCGATCCCCGCCGCCGAAAGCTTCTCGGGCGCGAGGAGTACCTCGGCGAGCTCGGCGAGGGCGCTCGGCTCGACCGCGTCGATCTCGGCCATGATCCGCTCGATCGAGAGCAGCTCCGTGTCGGTGATCAGCGACTTGCCGAGCCGGCTCATGCGGTTCGAGGTCGACTCCATCGAGAGCAGGATCCGGCCCTTCAGGTTCTCCTTGGCGCGCGCGAGCTCCTCGGGGCGCACGTTGCCGCCGGCGATGTCGGCGATCTGCTCGCTGGCGATCTCGAGGCACGAAGAGACGTTGTCCTCGCGGGTGCCGATGTAGACGCCGATCTGGCCGGTGTCGGTGTACTGGGAGGCGAAGCTGTAGACGGCGTACGCCATGCCGC
>JBIOZO010000132.1:0-3129 GCA_044871215.1 Gaiellaceae bacterium
AAGGCGTTCCGGCTCGAGGAGTACGACCCGGGTGACACCGTGGTGGTCGGCGATCTGCAGCTGCGCTTCCAGCCGGTCCCGCACTTCCTGCCCACCCACGCCGTCAGCATCTCCAACGGCGACGGCCGCATCACCTACAGCGCCGACTCGTCGCCGAGCGACGACCTGTGCGCGTTCGCACGCGACACCGACCTGCTGCTCATCGAGGCCACGCTGCCCCGCCCCGAGCGCGAGGGCCCGCGCGGCCACCTGACGGCCGAGGAGGCCGGCGAGCACGGCCGCCGTGCGAGTGCGCGGCGCGTCGTCCTCACCCACATCTCCGACGAGCTGGACGCCGAATGGGCGCGCAGCGAGGCGGAGCGAGCCTTCGGCGGGCCGGTCGACGTGGCCCACGAAGGTGCCGTCTACGAGGTCTGATCGCTTCAGTCTCGGCGCGTTTGAGCCGATCTCTAATCCCAATGAGCCCCGCCGAGGCGACGATCGACGGCGTGCGACTGCTGTCGCACCGTCCGTCCGTGCTCTACAAGGTCGAGCACATGGCCACCGAGCCGGTCGAGGGCGACATCGCCGTCGAGGGCCTCGTGCTGGCCGGCCCGGGCTGGAGCGACAAGCTCAAGGAGCTGCTCAAGACGGTCTCCACCGCCGAGCGCGCGTGCCTGTTCGCGCTGCGGCTCTCCGACGACCAGGCGCTGCCGCTGCCCGCCGACACGCTGCTCGACCGCGCGCGCACCGACTGGTTCCCCGACTTCCTCTCGCACGGGCAGATGAAGCCGCACTTCCAGCCGATCGTCGAGCTGGCGTCCGGCCGCGCGTACGGCCGCGAGGCGCTGATGCGCGGCCGGCTCGGCGCCGTCGAGGTGCGCGGGGGCGAGCTGCTCGCCGCCGCCGAGGCGCACGACGCGCTGTTCTCGTTCGACTACCGCGCCCGCACCGCCGCGCTCGAGATCGGGCTCCCGCTGCTGCCCGAGGGCGAGGTGCTGTTCGTGAACCTCGACCCGCGCGCGGCGCTCGACGTCGAGTCGACGGTCCGCACGACCTGGCCGGTCGTCGCGCGCATGAACGCCGACCCGTCGCGCATCTGCATCGAGGTCGTCAAGCCCGAGCGCTGCCCGGACAAGGAGATGCTGTCCGAGATGGTCGGCGCGCACCGCAAGCGCGGCGCCCTGATCGCGCTCGACGACCTCTCCTGCGGCACCGACGCGCTGCTCTGCCTCGAGCGCCTGCGCCCCGACGTCGCGAAGATCGACAACGCCCTGACGCAGGGCATCCAGCACTCCGACGCGCGCCGCAAGCTGATCGCCGCGCTCGTCGAGCTCGCGCACGAGCAGGGCGCCAAGGTGGTCGCCGAGGGGATCGAGCGCGTGGACGAGTACGAGACGATGCTCGAGCTCGGCGTCGATCTCGGCCAGGGCTTCTACTTCGGCCAGCCGACCGAGCGGCCGATGGCCGTCGACGCGCGGCTGTTCGCGAAACGTTCGTAGCCCTCGCGGGTTAGCGCGGCCATGAGCCGCTTCTCCATCTTTCTGAGCGTCGCCCTCCTGCTGCCGGCCTCGGCAGCGGCGAACGTCAGGGTCGCCACGTACAACATCGGTGACGGGCCCGACGCCAAGAAGGTCGCCTCGCTGCGCAAGCTCGCCGACGAGAAGAAGGTCACGGTGATCGGCCTCCAGGAGGCGTCGGATCGCAAGGACGTGTTCGCCAGGTTCATCGCGTTGCGCCCGGCCTGGTCGGTGTACCAGCCGAAGGCTGCCGGCGGTCCCGCGGTCCCGATCCTGTGGGACCACAGCGTGTGGCGCCTGATCAAGTCGCGGTCGGTGCTCGCCGTGCCCAAGCGCTTCCTCGGCCCCAAGGGCGCCGGTCCGACCTCCTCGAAGGCGAAGCGGATCAACATCCTGCTGCTCGAGCGGCGCGGCAAGGGGCGGCCGCACCGGCTGCGCGTCTTCAACACGCACCTGATCCCGTCGGCGCGCCGCACCGACCTCTCCGCCCAGGAGAAGGCGAACCGCCGCCGGCACGTGCGCGACCACGTCGCGGCCCTCGCCCGCGAGATCGGCCCGGCGTCGAAGCCCGTGGCGGTGGCCGTGACCGGCGACTTCAACGGCCCGGGCGGCTGGGATCTGCTCACGCCGCTGAAGGACATCGGCCTCACCGGCTTCAGCCCGAAGCCGACGCACAAGACCGAGGCGCTCGACCACGTCCTCGCACGCGGGCTGACGCTCAAGCGCTTCGTGCGCGTCCATGTGGCGAGCGACCACTGGTCCGTGATGCGCGTACTCGCGCCAACCCCGCATTGAGGGAGGGTGCGTTACGAAACTGAACCTCTGGTTCAGAAACGTAAGCCACCTCTCAAAGCCGCAGTTGACGTACGCTGATATCACCTGATAGCATGATATCCATGACCACGCGGAGACCCCTCTACGTGCGACTGCCCGAAACGCAGGCGCAGACCCTCGACGAGGCCGCGCACCGGCTCCGGCGTTCGAAGCAGGACCTCGTCGCCAGCCTCATCACGCTCGACAACCTGCGGCGGGTCACGGTCGAGACGACCGACGACACGCTCACGGTCGGCCACGCGGAGTTCCGGCCCCACACGCCGCCGGACGTTCTGACCGTGGACGAGCTCGCGGCCTGGCTCAAGACCGACGTGGAGGCGATCGCGGAGCTCGCCGAGGCCGGCGAGCTGCCCGGCCGCAAGCTCGCCGGCGAGTGGCGCTTCGCGCGTGAGGCCGTGCTCGACTGGCTCGCGCGTCGCTAGATTCCCTTTCGTGGCATCCGAGCGGGACCTCTTCGCCAACTTCGAGCGCATGCGGCGGCAGATGGACGAGCTGTTCGACCGGCGGCTCGCTCCGCAGCGCCGCGGCGGCTTCTCGCCCGAGGTCGACGTCTACTACACCGCCGACCCGCCGCGGGCGGTCGTCCGCGCCGATCTCGCGGGCATCGACCCGAACGAGATCGAGCTGAAGATCCGCGGCCGTGAGCTGACGCTCTCCGGCCAGCGGCGCCCGCAGCACGGCGAGGAGCGCGTCTACCAGCAGCTCGAGATCGAGCACGGGCCGTTCCAGCGCGTCGTCGCGCTCGGCGTCGACGTCGACTCCGACTCCGCGCAGGCCTCCTACGAGGACGGGATCC
>JBIOZO010000133.1:0-2225 GCA_044871215.1 Gaiellaceae bacterium
GACGAAGATCGCCAACCTGCAGCTACAGGTCGACACCGAGAAGACGGCGCTCGCCGCGCTGAACAAGCAGATCAAGGCCCAGCAGCAGGCCCTGAGCAACGCCTCCGGCCTCTCGACGACCGACCGCCTGATCCTCGGGAACCAGATCAGCAGCCTCCTGCAGCAGCAGCTGACGATCACCGACCAGCTGACGACCAACCAGCAGCAACTTGCGCTCGCCAGGGACGTCGAGGCGCCTGAGATCACGACGCTCGCCGCCGCGACCAAGACCACAGCCCGCAGCCGCCGCAACACGGTGCTCGTGGCCGGGCTGATCGGTTTGATCCTCGGGATCATCGCCGCGCTCGTGTACGAGCCCGGCATGCGGGCCGTCCGCAGCCGCTCGTAGCCTCCAGACGTGCTGGAAGGCAAGCGCGTGTCGGTCGTCGTGCCCGCGCACAACGAGGAGAAGCTGATCGCGGAAACGATCCGCGGGATCCCGCAGTTCGTCGACCGGATCTACGTCGTCGACGACCGCTCCTCCGACGGCACGATCGAGGCGGTGCGCACGCTGGCCGACCCGCGCGTCGAGCTGATCGAGCACGAGGACAACCTTGGCGTCGGCGGCGCGATCGTCACGGGCTACCAGCGGGCGCGCGACGACCGCATCGACGTGACCGCCGTGATGGCGGCCGACGCGCAGATGGACCCGGCCGACCTGGAGATGCTCGCCGGCGCGGTCGCCCGCGGCGACGTCGACTACGCCAAGGCGAACCGGCTCTTCACCGGCCAGGCATGGGAGGTGATCCCGCGCTACCGCTACCTCGGCAACGCGGTGCTCTCGCTGCTGACGAAGATCGCCTCCGGCTACTGGCACGTGGCCGACTCGCAGTCCGGCTACACGGCGATCTCGTTGCAGTACCTCGAGCTGCTCGACCTCGACCGGATCTACCAGCGCTACGGCTTCCCGAACGACCTGCTCGTGCACCTGAACGTCTGGAACGCGCGGGTGCGCGACTACCCGTCACGGCCGATCTACGGCGTCGGCGAGCGCTCCGGCATCCGGTTGCGCAAGGTCGTGCCCACGATCTCCTGGCTGCTGCTGAAGGGCTTCTTCTGGCGGATGAAGGAGAAGTACGTGATCCGTGACTTCCACCCGCTGGTCTTCTTCTACGCGCTCGGGATGCTGATGACGCTGATCGGCTTCGGCCTCGGAATCGCGCTCGTGGTGCTGCGGGCGCTGGGCAACGGGATCACGCCCGCGACCGTGGTCCTCGTCGCGCTGCTGCTGATCTCGGGCTCGCAGTTCACGCTCTTCGCGATGTGGTTCGACATGGAGTCGAACAAGGACCTCGGCGGCCGCGGCCGCCGCCGCACCGACCGTTAGCACCCACTTCGACGTTCGCTAAAAGCGAGTAACGGCGATGCCCATCGCAATCGCGAGCAACGTCGCGACGGTGTACCAGAACGCATCGCCCGAGCGGGGGTTTGCGCGCTTCCGCGCCGTGCGCAGCGCGTACAGGCCTTGCGACGCGACGCTGCGCCAGTCGATGTCGGGCGCACGAAGCGACCCTCGCTCCGCCGACAGGCGCCCGCCGACGCCCTCGACGAGCTGGGTCAGGCGGGAAGCCGACCGGCGAGCCAGCCGCCGGAGCTCTTCCAGGGCCGCGTTCCACCAGCTGGCCTCGAACCGGACGCGGTCACCCCAGCTGCGGTCTGCCGCCTCCCAGCTCGAGCGTCGCCGCGAGAAAGCTCGACGGCGCAGGATCACGACGCAGCAGATCGCGAAGGCGATCGCCGCCAGACCGACCGCGGGCTTGAGCCAGCCGGGCGCCGCCTTCTGCTCGACCGGCTTGGCTTGCGTCGGGAGCTGCGGCAGACCCGCGCGTCGGCGGTGGTTCTGGGCCCAGACCTCGTACGAGTAGCCCCGAGCGTGGAGCCATTGCGCGAACGAGTGCAGGTCGACGAACGTTCGGCCGCCCCAGACGAACCCGCGGGCCTGCAGAGTCGACCCCTCGTTGGGCGCGTTGACCTGACTCGTCAGCCGAACGACGGCGAAGAGCGTGATCGCGGAGAGCGCGAGCAGGAAGACGATCTGCATCCGCAGGACCACATCGCTCTGCCCGGCGGTCGCCCGCGGATGCACTCTGAACTGCTGTTCGCTTTTTGCCACGCCTACAGCCGTGACCTCACCCCCTCTCAGGACCCCCACTAGAGTCCGACATCCGGGCCCAAGATGCAACCCC
>JBIOZO010000134.1:0-18521 GCA_044871215.1 Gaiellaceae bacterium
ATCGTCAGCTGGCCGGCCGTGTGCAGGTGGAGGTCGCCCTTGTTCGAGCAGCTGCTGCTGGCGGTTGCCGTCGTCGTGCCCGAGGAGCTCTTGTTCGTGGAGCCGCAGCCCGCGGCGACGAACGCCATGGCCGCGACGACCAGCGCCGCTGCCAGAAACTGCCTTCGCCGCCTCATGCGGGTGAGGCTAACAAGCAACGATTCCCTCACGCGGGTCTTACAGATCGCTCATCCGGCGCCGTTAGAACAGGTGGATGAAGTTTTTCTCGCTCGGTCTTGCCGCCCTGCTGTTGGCCGCGCTCGGAAGCTCGGCCGCCGCCAGGCCGGCGCCGCTGCCGAAGATCAAGACCCTCACGACAGCCGGCCGGATCGAGGCGTTGGCGATGGACGGCCCGCGCATCGCCTACGACGTCGCCGGGAGCTACGGCTCGAAGACCCGCTGCAATGCGGTCTACGTCTGGAACGTCGCCCGCAACACGACCACGCGCGTTAGCGGCCGGCCCACCTGCGGCGCCGACAACACGAGCACCGGCGCAGGAGTCCGCGAGCTCGCGCTGGCCGGCGGGCGCGCCGCCTGGATCGTCAACCAGGGCGGGAACAGCGAGAGCAGCGACTCCCTTTACGTCTCGGACGTCTCACGGCGGGGCGAGCGGCTGATCGCCAGCGCGTTCCGCAGCGGGGACGTCAGCGGGATCCTCACCGGGAACTGGCTCGGCGGTATCGTCGGCGCCGGAACGTTCCTCGCCCTCGACCACTGGGCGACCGACTCGAGCGGCAACGTCACGACCGCGAAGCTCCGGCGGATCCAGACGCGGCTGGCCGACCTCGCGGAGGGGCCCGACACGATGACCGCGCGCGCGACCGACGGCCGGCAGGTGGCGGTGCTGCGGAGGGACGAGACGGTCGGGCTCTACTCGACCCGGGGCGCGCTGCTGCGCACCGTCCGGCCGAACTCGGCGGTCGACGTCGCGCTGCGCGGGGACTATCTGCTCGTCCTGACGAAGTCGGGGACGGTAGACGTCTTCAGCTCGCACTCCGGCCGGAAGCTGCGCACCTGGCGCGTCGCTGCCGGTGCAACGCACCTCGACCTCGCCGCCGGGCTCGCGGCTTACGCCGCCGGCTCGCACGTGCACGTGGTTCGCCTCGCGACCGGAAAGAGCGTGTTCGGCACCAACACTCACGCGCCGGTCTCGGCCGTCGAGCTCGAGCCGGCCGGCCTGGCGTACGCCTTCGGGCGCGGCGACCGGCCGGCAAAGATCGTCTTCGTGCCGCTGCGGCGCCTGTTGCCTAGGCGGTGACGCTCGCGAACTGCGGGATCACGTCGCTGCCGTAGGCGGCCAGTGTCTCGTCGGCCTTCTCGGTCATCAGGTAGATGTCGAACTGGTCGACGCCGATGCCCTCGAGCTCGCGCAGCTTCTCGGTGATCTGCTCGGTGGTGCCGAGCACGCAGAAGCGGTCGCAGATCTCGTCCGTGACGAACTCGCCGTGAGCCGCGCCGACGCGGCTGTGGTCCTTGTAGTCGTAGAACTTGCGGGCCTTGACGAAATCGGTCAGGGCGCTCGGGATCTCGGTCGAGTTCTCCCCGTAGCGCTCGATCAGATCCATCACGTGGTTCGAGACCATGGCCGGGAACCAGCGCGTCTGGTCCCGCGCTTCCTGGATGTCGTCGGAGACGTGGCTGGGCGCGCAGACGATGCACTTGAGCGCCGCCGGGTCGCGGCCGGCCTCCTCGGCCGCCTGCCGGGCGGTGCTCATGATCCACTGGATGATCTGCGGGTCGGCGAGCTGGATGATCACGCCGTCCCCGACGCGGCCGGCGACGCCGAGCGCGCGCGGCCCATAGCCGGCGACGTACATCGGGATGTCCGCCAGCTCGTCGCGCACCCACTCGAGCTTGAGCTCCTTGCCGTTCCACTCGACCCCGCGGCCGTTCATCAGCTCCTTGATCATCACGAGCCGCCGCTCGAACTCGGCCACCTTGACGGGCTTCAGCCCGACCACGCGGCGTGAGGAATCGCCGCGGCCGATGCCCATCACGGCGCGGCCGTTGGAGACGTCGTGCAAGGTCGCGTACCAGCTCGCCGTGATCGTCGGGTCGCGGATGCCCGGGTTCGTGACGCAATGGCCGAGCTTGATCGTCTCCGTCTGGACGGCGGCGATGGGCAGCGTCGCGTAGCTCTCCTGCCAGAGGATGTGCGAGTCGTAGGTCCAGCCGTAGGCGAAGCCGTGCCGCTCGCCGTTCTGGAGCACCTCGACCAGCCGTGTGTAGGGCGGATCCGGCAGGGCCGTGACGCCGAAGCTCAGCATGTGCTCATCCTCCCGGTCGCTGGCAGGACGATGAGCATACCCCCGGTCATCTGCGCACAGGAAGCGCCGCCCGCCTGACCGGCGCGTACGCAAGCGCGAACGCCGCGGCGATCGCGACGAAGCCGAGACGTCCGTTTCCGGGGAGCGCGAACGTGAGTCCGACGAGCGGCGTCCCGACGAGGATCACGAAGGTCGCACAGCTGTTGACGAAGCCGACCGCGGCGCCGGGAGCGTCCGGCCGGAAGAGCTGCGCACCCGTGAACGCCGCCGCGAACGGGACGCCTGCCGCGAGTCCGAGCAATGCTGCCCCGGCGACCCGCGCCGCCAGTGGGAGGTCCACCAGCAGGAGGAGTGTCCCCGCGGCGGCCGCGAGCATGCTGCCGCCGAGCAGTAGCCCCACCCGCGCCGGCTCGCGCTGGACGAGGCGGCCGCCGAGGGGACGCGTGACGATGCCGCTGAGGAGGGTGAGCGCGGCCACGGATCCGGCGACGGTTCGACCGTAGCCGGCGTCACGCAGCAGCGAGACCGTCCAGTTCCCGGCGATGACGCTCAGCCCGAAGGATGCGCTGTGCGCGACGGTCAGGGGGTAGAGGCGCCGGTCGCGAACGACCTCCGAGACGCGGCCGCGAACGACCTCCCGCCGCGGATCGCGCGGCGCAAACGGCAGTGCCGCGAGCACGGCCACGGCGAAGACGAGCGCGGTCACGTAGGGCGCGCGCCAGCCGAGCGCGGGCACGGCGAGAGGGACGACCGCCAGCGCGAGCCCACCGCCTCCGACGCCGGACGCGCCGTAGAGGCCCTGCGCAGTCGCGGTCCCGACCGTCGCACGCACGTAATCGCTGCCGGCGACGAACCCGGTGCCCGTTCCGAACCCGGCGACGAGCCGCCCAGCGAGGCCGAGCGCAGACGAGGGCGCGAGGAGGGCGATCACGTTCCCGGCCGCCACGACGACGAGCGAACACATCCCGAGGATCCACGCGCCGCGACGATCGACGAGCCTGCCGCCGGGTATCTGCATCGCCAGGTGACTGACGAACAACGCCGTGGTCAGGAAGCCGACCGCTGCGAGGCGGATGCCGTAGGCGTGCGCGAGCACGTCGGCCGCGGGCCCGACGTTCGCGATGTTGAACCCGGCCGCCGCGCCGAGGGCTACGCCGGCGACCGTGGGACTGAGCCTCACATGCAGAGCCAGCCGCCGTCGACGGCGAGGTTGATCCCGTTGACGGCGTGGTTCTCGAGCAGGAAGCGCGCCGCGCCCACGACCTCGTCCATCGTCACCAGCCGCCCGATCGGCGTGCGGTCGACGAGCGCCTGCAGCCGCTCCGGCGGCATGTCGATCCATTGCGGGCTGTCGCCGACGATCGCCGGGTGCATCGCGTTGACGCGGATCGGCGCGAGCTCGATCACGAGCGTCCGGACGAGGCTCGTGACGCCGCCGTTCACGGTGGTCACGGTGGTCGAGCCGGGGTACGGCCGGTCGCGGGCGAGCCCGCCGTAGATCAGGATCGCCGAGTCGTCGCTGAACCGCGGCAGCAGAGCGTGGACGACCTCGGTGTAGCCCACGAGCTTGAGCGTGACGAGCCGAAGCGCAGCGGCGACGTCGTAATCGCGGACGGTGTTCGTGTCCCGCTCGATCGCGGCGAGGACGAGGTACTCGACTTCCGCCAGGCCCGCGAGCCGGTCGGCGATCGTCTCCGGCTCGGCGAGGTCGAAGCCGATCCCGCGGGTGCTGCCGCCGATCTCCTTCGCCGCTGCCTCGGCCCGCCCGGCATCGCGCCCGGTCACGACGACGTCTCGCCCTTCGGTGGCGTACGACTGCGCAAGCTCCCGCCCGAGCCCCTGCGTCCCGCCGACGATCACGACAGTGCCTGCTGCCATTCATTCCTCCTGAAGCGGGCCCGGCCCGGCAGGCGCCGGACCGGGCCCTCGGGGTCGGGGGTCAGACTGCGGCGGCCGGCTCGGCTGCCCAGTCGGGTAGCAGTTCGCCTTGGCCGAGGATGTGGTTCCTCGAAGCGTCGAGCTTCGCGAAGACGGAGTCGAGGTCGGCGTCGAGGAGCTTGCCGCCGCGCTTGACCGCCTTGCCCGCGACGAAGACCGAGTCGACGTTGGAGGTGTCGGAGAAGACGACGATCGTCCCCATCGGGTCGACCATCGGCGCGGTGTTGATCGCCTGCACGTTCAGCAGCACGATGTCCGCCTGTTTACCCGGCGAGAGCGAGCCGGTCGTCTCCTCGAGCCCGATCGAGCGGGCGCCGTCGATCGTCGCGAACTCGAGCACGTCGCGATGTGTGAGCGTCGGCGCAAACGCGACGTCCGGCGTGTCCGTGAACTCGAGGATGCGGTCGTAGGCGAGCGCCGTCCGCATCTGGGTAAACATCTCGCCGGGAACACTCGAGACGACGTCGACGCTGAGCGACGGGCGCACGCCGCGCGCGAGCATCTTGCCGCTCGGCGGTGGCCCGTGTCCCATCAGCATCTCGACGTACGGCGCGATCGACGCCTTGCCGCCGGACTCGGCGATGAAGTCGAGCTCCTGGTCGGTCAGGTCGGTCATGTGGATGTAGCAAACGTCCGGCCCCATCAGCCCGAGGTCGTGCATGTCCTTGACGGGGGTGTAGTGCACGTTGTGGAGCCGCATCCCGACATGCACGCTGATCAGAATCCCCAGCTCGCGCGCGAGCGCCCAATCGTGTTTCGCGACATCAGGAGTGACGTTCCCGGGCTGGCGCGCGGCCATAGCGAGGGTGAGGAGGCCGTCGTCCGACGAGAAGTACGTGTCCCGGACCCGGCGGATGTCCTCGGGATGGTTCAGCTCGCTAAACATCCACCACTCGCCGCCGGTCGGCATGCCGTGGGCGTAGACGGCGCGGATGCCGGCGTCCTTCAGGCCCTGAATCGCGGCGTCCGAGTGGTCGGGCGTGTTGCTGATGTGCGACCAGTCGAGCAGGGTGGTGACACCGGCGTTCAGCGCCTCGAGCGCGCCGGCGTAGTCGCCGATGTACACGTCCTCCGGACGGTAGAAGCCGCCGACCTGGCCGAGCATGACCGCGAAGTAATGGTCGAGCGTGCAGCTCGGCAGAACACCGCGGACAGGTGTCTGCCACGTATGCCGGTGCGTGTCGACGAACCCGGGCATAACGATCATGCCGGTCGCGTCGATCTCCTCCGCCTCGGACACGTCGAGGCCGTGGCCGACCTCGACGATCTTGCCGTCCTCGACGAGCACGTCGCCGTTCGGAATCTCACCCACGTCGGCGTCCATCGAGACGACGAAACCGTTGCGAATCAACAGGCGTTGCGAGCTCATGGCCCAGTCTCCTTCACTCGCCTACGGGGCGCCGGCTGAGCCCGGCGCATGTTCAGCGAGCATAAACGCCCGTCGGCCGACCAGTCAACGAAGCTCGGGTGCGTTAAGCAGCAGTGAACGCATTAGCGCGTTTGGGGCAATTCCGTTCGGTGGCGGTTGACACTTTCGCCCCCACCTGATCAGAATGGACGCCTGACGGGGCTTCAGCTGCAAAGGAGCAGGTGAGCGCGCACGGTCGCACCGACGGCGTCGCATTGCATGAGGGGCGCGGCCTCAGGTCTCTGCTCGCGGATGCCCTCGTCGGAGCGCGCTTCGTACCCGTCTGGATCGCCACGGCGGCGCTCCTCCTGATCGCCTCGATCGTCGCGCCGGCAGCGCTTCAGAGCACGTCCTGGGCCTTCGTGCTTCCGTACATGACGGTGCTCGCGATTGCGGCGCTCGGTCAGATGCTCGTGATCATGCACGCCGGCATCGATCTCTCGACTCCGGGGGTCATGTTCCTCGGCGGATACTTAATCGTCGGCGTCGGCCACCACTCGAATGGCCGACTCGCCATCGCCATCCTCGCTTGCCTCGGCGTCGGCGTGCTCGTAGGGCTCGTGAACGGGATCCTCGTTGGAATCCTGCAGCTGAACCCACTGATCGTGACGCTCTCCGTGGGCTACATCGTCGCGGCGGAGGGCCTGCGCTACGCGAACGGCCTCGCCGAGGCCGAGGTGCCGTCCCGTCTCTCCGACTTTGCGCAGAACCGCCCGCTCGACATCAGCGCGGTCTTCTGGACGGGCGCGGCGATCACGGTCTTGATCGCGCTGCTGGTCCGCTACACCGCGCCGGGCCGGCGCTTCCAGGCGGTCGGCGCGAACCCGCGCGCCGCGTGGATGGCCGGTATCCACGTCCGGGGGCACGTCGTCTTCGCGTACGCCGCGGCAGGCACGCTCTACGCAGTCGCGGCGGTGCTGCTCGCGGGCGTCCGCGTCAGCGTCGACCCAGCGTTCGGCGCGTCCTATCTGCTTGCGCCGATCGCCGCCGTCGTGATCGCCGGCGCGTCGCTCGCGGGCGGTCTGGCGAGCGCGACCTCGACGTGGGTCGCGGCGTTCGCCCTGACGCTGCTGAACCAGATGCTGTTGATCCTCGGAATCGCAACGGGCTGGCAATTCATCGTCTTCGGCGCAGCGATCATCGTCGGGATGCTGATCTCCGGAGACCGGATCGCGTCGCTCCTCGGCCGCCTCTTGCGGCCACGATCGACGCCGACGCGCATCGCACCAGCGCTGGAACAAGACACGGGCTGAGGAACGAAAGGAGGAGGGCACGATGGAAGGACGCACGGTCAGTGAGAGGAGGCGATGGCTGCTCGGCCTCGGCGTGACGGTCGTGGCGGTGGCGCTGCTCGCCGTCGCAGCGGCATTCGCGGGCACCACGAGCACGACATCGGCCGCCGGTCCCCAAGCGAAGGCGAAGGGAGGCTTCGGCGAGGTCTACAAGGCCGACCCGAAGGTTCTCGCGCATACGCTCTTCAACGCGAAGCTC
The DNA here is from genome assembly GCA_044871215.1 of Gaiellaceae bacterium. Taxonomy (GTDB): domain Bacteria; phylum Actinomycetota; class Thermoleophilia; order Gaiellales; family Gaiellaceae; genus AC-32. The sequence continues at coordinate 7,144 of JBIOZO010000134.1, forward strand.
CTGCCGAGCCAGCCGATGGCGCGCAACATCGCCCTGGCGGCCTTCGGCCGCGCGAGCAAGAAGGTGAACTACAACCTCGCGCTCAAGTGCTGGAAGAACGACGGCTGTCGAACAGGGACAGGCGGCAAGCTCACCGTCGCCTACGTCGAGCCGTTCGGCGAGAACGTCTACCGCCACATCTCGAAGATGGAGTTCATCCTCCAGGCGCTGACGTACCGGTCGATCGGCAAGATCGTCTACCGGACGGCACATTCGAACCTGAACCAGGCGCTCGCCGACTTCCGCGCGATGATCGCGCAGCACGTCGACGCCATCGTCACCTACCCGGACTTCGCCGATGCGGAGCTGCCGGTGTTCAGGGAGGCGAAGAGGGCCGGCATCCCCGTGGCGACCTACGCGTGGGGATACGTCAGCGGCCCCGGTCAGAACTACACCACGGTCGTGGGCGAGAACGTCTGCAAGCTCGGCCGCGCGTACGCGAAGGTGATGAACACGTACGTGAAGTCGGGGGACATCGCCTTCATGGGTGGCTTCCCCGGCAACCCGCTGTCGGCGGGCTGGCAGAAGTGCGAAAAGCCGGCGCTGAACAAGAACATCCACGTGGTCGCGAACGAGCCGACGAACTGGGACGCCTCGAAGGTTCAGCAGGTCGTCTCCGGCATTCTCGCCGCCCACCCGAACATCAAGGGCTGGAGCTACGAGTACGGCCTCGGAATGGCGCAGGGCGCGTTCGCCGCGTACAAGGCCGCGGGCAAGCCGTTCAACGCCGTTCTGACTCTCCGTACCGACGACGTGGGCATGGGCTGCGCGGCGAAGAAGCTGCACAACTCGAAGCTCAAGGTCTACTACTACACGGCCGGGAACTCACAGATCCGCGTCGCTCTGACCGCGCTGATGATGCGACTCAAGGGCGCGAAGATCCCGCCGAAGATCGTGTTCCCCATCCAGCTGCAGAACGAGGCGAAGCGCACCGAGTGCGTCAAGGGCTACCCGACCGAGGCGTCTGCGACCTCGCTCGTTCCGCTGAAGCTGCTGCATCGGATGTACCCGTAGGAGGAATGACGTAGCCAGATTCCAAGCAACTTAGAGTCGGTGTCGAGTCCCGGGCCCGAGACCCCCGTTGTGCTCTCGCTCCGCGGCGTGTCGAAGGCGTTTGGGGCCGTGCAAGCGGTTCGAGACGTCAGCTTCGTTTGCCGCGGCGGCGAGATCCACGCGCTCGTCGGGGAGAACGGGTCCGGGAAGTCGACATTGCTCGGGATGGCCAGCGGGTTCCTTGCTCCCGACGCCGGCGAGATCGAGATCGACGGTCGCCGGCGTCGCCGCGGCTCCCCCGCCGAGGCGCGCCGGCTCGGCCTCGGAATCGCGTACCAGACCACCTCGCATGTGATCGCCCTCTCGGTGGCCGAGAACCTCTACCTCGCGGCGCCCGCGAAGGAGCGTCCCTCGTACTCCCGGATGGAGACGTGGGCGGCCGCCACGCTCGAGGGCTACGGCGTCGACCTCCCGGTAAGTGCCGGTGTCGGGGGGCTCTCGCTCGCCCAGCGGCAGTTCCTCGAGGTCGTCAAGGCACTGCTCCCACGCCCGAAAGTGCTCCTGCTCGACGAGCCGACCACGGCGCTCGGGCCGCAGGAGGTGCAGCAACTGCACACGCTCGTCCACGAGCGGAGCAGAGCCGGAGTCGGGATCGTGTACGTCAGCCACCGCCTGCCTGAGGTGCTCGAGATCGCCGACCGCGTCAGCGTCCTCCGCGACGGGGTGAAGCAGGGAACGTTCGATGCAGCCGACATGTCGGAGGAGGCGCTCATCGCGCACATGATCGGCCGGCCGCTACAGCTGGCCTTCCCCGACCGCAACGACCACGGGCGCGAGCGGGGAGCGATGATCGACGTCGCGGGGCTCCGCGGCGACCGCTTCGGGCCGGTCGACCTCAAGGTCGAGAAGGGCGAGATCCTCGGTATCGCCGGCGCCGAAGGAAACGGGCAGGCGCAGTTCCTGCGCGCACTGGCGGGCGTCGAACGTGCGACCGGCAAGGCGTCCTGCGACGGAGCGGAGCTGAAGGCGAAGTCGCCGCTGGCAGCGCTGAGGCAAGGCGTAGTGCTCCTGAGCGGCGATCGCATGCAGGAATCCCTCTTCCCCGTGCTCAGCGTCCGGGCGAACACGACGATCCAGGTGCTCCGGCGGCTCGCCCCCGTCGGCTTGCTGAACCGCCGGCGCGAGCGTCGCACCGTCGACGACATGGCCGGCCGCCTCCGTATCCGAATGGCGTCCGTCGAGCAGCCGGTGCAGTCGCTCTCCGGTGGCAATCAGCAGAAGGTCTCGCTGACCCGGCCGTTCCTCCGCGGCGACGTCAAGCTGATCCTCGCGGACGAGCCGACGCAGGGCGTCGACGTCGGCGCTCGCTTCGACATCTACGAGGCGCTGAGGGCGAAGGCGAACGAAGGCGTGGCGCTGATCGTCAAGTCCAGCGACCCGCTCGAGCTCGCGGGCCTCTGCGACCGCGTAGTCGTGATGTCGCGCGGCCTGATCGTCGATGAGATACCCGGCCATGAGCTCGGCGAGCAGCGCATCGTCGAGGCGATCGTCGGCGGGCGCGCGGCGAAGGCGCAGGCATGAGGCTCCGCGGTTGGATCCCGCTCGCCCTGCTGGCGGCGCTGATCGTCGTCGTCGGCGCGTACACGGCCGTGCGCCAGGACGCGTTCCTGACCACGTACAACATCAACAACCTGCTGCTCGCCACGCTGCCGCTCGCGCTCGTCGCGATCGGCCAGACGAACGCGCTCCTCGTCGGCGGCTTCGACGTCTCCGTCGCCGCACTGATCACGATGTGCGTCGTGACGGCCTCATTCACTCTGAAGCCGGACGAGACGACGTTCTCGCTCTTCCTCGGTGCGCTCGCGATCGTCGGCGTCGGACTCGCGACCGGCATCTTCAACGCGACGCTGATCCGGATCCTCCGCCTCCCGTCCATCATCGCGACTCTCGGGACGCTGAGCATCCTCGAGGGCGCCGCGCTACTCCTGCGGAACGCCCCCGCGGGTGAGATCAACAGCAACGTGATCGACGCGCTCAACACGAGTATCGGCTTCATGCCGGTCGCGTTCGTCGGCGTCGTCCTACTCGTCATCCTCGCCGACGTCTGGCTCTACCGGACGCGGACGGGCATGGCAGTACGCGCCGTCGGCCTCGACGAGACCTCGGCCCGGCGTCTAGGCATGTCGACCGGCCTCGTGATCTTTTCCGCGTTCGTCGTCTGCTCGCTGATGGCGTCGGTCGCTGGCTTCTACTCGGCCGCGCAGGTGCAGATCGGCTCGCCGATCATCGGCGACTACGCGCTCACGAGCATCGCTGCGGCCGTGCTCGGGGGGGCGAGCCTCGCGGGTGGGCGCGGGTCGTTCGTCGGGACGCTGCTGGCCGCGCTCTTTCTCTCGCTGATCAACAACGTGCTGCCGCTCTTCCAGCAGCCGGCCGAGTACGCGCAGATGACGATCGGCGTACTGATCCTGCTGGCACTCGTGCTCTACCAGGCTCCGGAGTTGGTCGGCCGCCTGCGGACGAGCTTCGGCGACGTCGGCCGGCTCGAGACGAGCGAGGGAGAAGCCCCGGCGGCCTAGGCCGGCTCGGTCGGTACGGGCCCCACCGCCGACCCAGCGCGCGGGTCGGCCTCACGACCGATCACGACCCACACGGCGTGCACAGGCGCGTCGCCGATCGCCCACAGCCGGTGTGGCGAGGACGAGTTGAACGCGATCGAGCCGCCGGGCCCGAGCTCGTACTCATCGAAGCCGACGCGTACGCCCAGCGTGCCGCTCGTCACGTAGCCGTATTCCTTGCCGCCATGGCTCATCAGAGCGTCTTCGGGACAGGAGGCGGCGCCGACCGGGTAGACGACGTAGAGGAACTCGACGTCACGATCGCTGTGCGGCGTCAGGCGCTCCCAGCGGACGCCGGAGGCCAAGTTGATCACGCGGCGCGTATCCGGCCGCTCGACAAGGCCGTCGTCCGAAGGCGCCTGCCTCACCACTCGTTCGTCCGCGCGCCAGTCGCCGAACACGTCGCTCATGGTCATTCCGAGCTCGGTCACGATCGCGTAGAGCGTGCTGACCGATGGGTTGACGCGGTCCAGCTCGATCTGCGAAACGAGGCTCGGCGAGACGCCGACCCGGCGTGCGAGCTCGCGTAGGCTGATCCCGAGACGCTCCCGCTCGGCGCGAAGCTGGTGGCCGACCTTCGACGCCTCGGCGGCGCGGTCGAGTGGGCCGGGGCTCTGCGCCGGATCGCTCATCGCGCAACCGTACCCTCGCCGCCCGCCGAGCTAGCGGAGGCGGCGGCGGATCTCCTCGGCGATTCGGTCGGGCCCCGGCAGGAAAGCGTCCTCGAGCGGCGGGCTGTAGGGGATCGGCGTGTTGGGCGTCGCGAGGCGCCACGCGTCGTCCAGGTGGCCGAGCGCCTGTTCGGTCACCGTCGCAAGCACCTCGCCGGCCCAGCCGCCCGTCAGCGGCCCTTCCTCGACGACAACGAGCCGATTCGTCTTGCGCACCGACGCGAGCACGGTCTCGGCGTCGAAGGGGCGGAGTGTCCGCAAATCGATCACCTCGACCGAGATGCCGGTGGGTTGGAGCGCCTCCGCGGCCTCGAGCCCGTCGTGCACGCTCTTCATCGCAGCGACGAGCGTCAGGTCCGTTCCCTCCCGAACGACCTTGGCCTCGCCCAGGCGCCCGACGTCGCCGTCGACTTCACCCTCGAGCGTGTACAGACGTTTGTGCTCGAAGAAGAGGACCGGGTTGTCGTCGCGGATCGCCGCCTTCAGCAACGCCTTGGCGTCCCGCGGCGTAGACGCCGCGACGATCTTCAGGCCCGGCACTCCCATGAACCACGACGCCGGCATCTGCGAGTGGATCGCGCCGAAGCGACCGCCGGCGCCGACCACCGAACGGAAGACGAGCGGGACGCTCACCTGTTCTTGGGTCAGGAACCAGTACTTCGTCGACTGGTTGACGATGCTGTCCATCGCCAGGGTGAGGAAGTCGCCGAACATGATCTCGACCACCGGCCGGAGCCCCGTGACCGCGGAGCCGTAGGCCGCACCGGCGAGCGCAAGCTCCGAGATCGGCGTGTCGAAGACCCGGTCGGGACCGTACTTGTCGTACAGGCCCGGCGTCGTGGCGAAAACGCCGCCCGCGACGGCTACGTCCTCGCCGAACAGGATCACGCGCTCGTCGTTCGCCAGCTCCTCGTCGATCGCGTCGCGGATCGCAGTGCGGAAAGGGATCGTCGCCATCAGAGCGTGAGCGCGAGCGGACGCTCGAGCAGGTCGCGGAGCCGGGACAGGAACTGCGCGCCGTCGGCGCCATAGACGACGCGGTGATCGCAGGTGAGCGTGACGGTCATCAGGTCGCGGAAGACGACAGCGCCCTGTTCGCCTTCGACGGGACCCCGCCGTACGCCGCCGACGGCGAGGATCGCGGCCTGCGGCGGGTCGATGATCGCCCTGAAGGATCGAACGCCGAACATGCCGAGGTTCGAGACGGTGAACGTGCCGTTATGCAGGTCGTCGGGCGCGAGGGCGCGACGTCGCGCGGCCTCGGCCAGCCGCTTGGCGTCCGCGGCGATCTCGGCAAGCGTCTTTCGGTCGGCATCGAGCACGACAGGCACGAGCAGCGCGTCGTCGGTCGCAACGGCGATGCCGATGTTGACCCGCGAGTACTGCTCGACCTTGCCATCGACGTACGAGGCGTTGAAGCGTGGCAGGTCGCGCAGCGCCTGGGCTGCGGCCTTCACGATGAAGTCGTTCAGTGACGGGGCGTCGTCACGCTCTTCGCGCGCGCCGCGTCGCAGCTCGGCGATCAGCGTCATGTCGACGTCGGTCGAGACGCTGAACGAGGGAATCGTCGTCACGGACTCCACCATCCGGCGTGCGATCGTCGACTGAGTCACCGTGAGCTCGAGGGTCTCGACGTCACCCTTTCCCGCGACTTCCACCGGCCGCTCGGCACCACCGGAGGCCGCGGCCTGCTCGACGTCCTCCTGCGTGATCCGCCCACCGGGCCCGGTGCCTGTGAGGCCGTGCAGCGAGACCCCGAGCTCGACGGCCTTGCGCCTGGCGACCGGGGTCGCGTTCGCGCGGCCAGCGCCCGCCGTAGGGGCGAGCTGCCGTTCGGTGGTCTCAGGCTGTGAGCCGTCGCCGTTTGCGAAGGTTGCGATCGGCTCACCGATCGAAGCGCTGGCTCCTTCCGGCACCAAGATTTCCTCGAGCGTCCCGGCCGACTCGGCCTCGTAGACGACCGTCGCCTTGTCCGTCTCGACCTCGATCAGGCCCGCGCCGCGGCCGAAGGCCTCACCGGGCGAGACCAGCCACCGCACGATCACCGCGTCGGCCATCGAGTCGGAGAGCTTCGGCATCGTCAGCGAGCGCGCCACCCTCTCAGTCCTTGAACTCCGTCGGGGACAGCACCTCGGGGAACGGCGCCGCCAGACCGCGCTCGCGCATCTGCTCCAGGCCGGCGCTCATCGTCTGCTCGAGCTCGTCTAGCTGCGCGGGATCAGCCCCGTCCGCCTCGAGCTGGGCGCGCAGGAGGGCGATCGGGTCCCGCGTTCGCCACTCGTCGAGCTCGCCCTCCGGACGGTAGGCGCCCGGGTCGCTGCGCGAGTGCCCGACGAACCGGTAGGTCAGCGCCTCGACGAACGCCGGGCCGTTGCCGCCACGGACATGCTCGAGCGCCCGCCCCGCCGCGTCGCGCACCGTCCAGACGCTCATGCCGTCGATCGTCTCTGCCGGCACGCCCATGATCTGGGCGCGCGCGCGAATCTCGCCGGCGGTCACCGACTCGAACGGCGTGTACTCGCCGTATCCGTTGTTCTCGCAGACGAGCAGGATCGGCAGCTTCAGCACCTGGCAGAAGTTGAGACACTCGAAGACGTAGCCCTGATTCATGGCGCCGTCCCCGAAGTAGGCGACGGCGATGCCGCCCGTCGTCCGCTTCAAAGCGAGCGCCGCCCCAGTCGCCGCGGCGATGCTGCCGCCGACGATCCCGAAGGACCCGATCAGGCGATCGGCGGGCGAGTTGACGTTCATTGAGCCCGCGCGACCTCCGTTGATCCCGGTTGCCCTCCCGAGCATCTCGTCGAGCAGCTTCTGGGGATCGACGCCGAGCGCCAGCGCGTGCCCGTGGCCGCGATAGGTCGCCGCGACTCGATCGCGGTCTTCGAGCAGGCTCGCGACGCCCGTCGCGACGGCCTCCTGTCCCGAGTACAGGTGCGTCGTCCCGTAGACCTCGCCCTTCAGGAACAGCGACTGGACGAGGTCTTCAAAGCCCCGGATGAGAAGCATCTGGCGGTAAATGCCCGTGTAGAGCTCGAGGTCGTCGAGGATTCCGGGCGCCCGGCTCTCAACGCTCATGGCGCGCCCACCCCCGCGTTTGAGGCGAGCCGCTCCGCGAGGTAGCTCCAATCCCGCTCGTGCCGATACGAGTAGCGCGGCGGGGGCCCGGGCGCCGAGGTCTCGAGCCAACGCACCGGCCTTCCCTGGGTCTCATAGAACGCGTGGACACAGCCCGTCCCGGTCCAGAACACGTCGCCCGGGCGCAGCGTGTAGCGGTCGCCGTCCGCGACCACGTCTACCTCTCCTTCGAGCATGTAGTACGACTCCTCGAACGGGTGGTCGTGCGGATTGGCGCAGGCCCCGGGCTGGTAATCGACCATGAACATCGTGTGGAGCTGCGCGTCGAGGCGCTGGTCCACCAGCATCTTCACGGCGATGCCGCTGTAGGCAAGGACGGCGGACGCCATGCTGCCAGACACGGTCGGCGCGCCCATCGCCTGGCCGCGCCGGAGGAGCTCGAGGTCCATCTCTCCGTCGGTGAGCAGGAAGAGGTTGCGATTGCGCGGGTCGCGCGCATCGAGCGCCTCGGGCGACGGTTCCGGCGCCGGGCCTAGGAAGAACGTGTCGCTGGCGTCGAGACGCGGCCGGGGTGCGGCCATCTCGAGCCAGAGGCCGCGGTCCTCGGAACGAAACGCATGAGGCACCCCGACGCCGATCAGCCCGCAGGCGCCGGGCTGGAGGCGTACACCGCGCTCGTCCAGATAGAGGACGGGCTCGCCCTCGAGCACGTAGAAGCTCGTCTCGAATGAGTGCAGGTGCTCGTCGACATGCCCACCGTCGAGCGCGACGAGCGTCAGCGCCATGTGCGTGGAGCCGAGCGAGCCGCCGACGAGCCGACAGGAGGTCAGGCCGCTCGAGCGGCCAGGCAGCGCGTCGGCGAGGTCGACGTCTTCTCGACGCACAAGGCGGTAGCCCGGCAGCCCGTCGGCGAGCTGGTGCGTGCCGCTCTCGGTCATCGCGGGACGCCGGCCGGCTCGACGGCGGCGGATGCCGCAACCGCGTCGGCAACGCCGGGTGAGCCGCCGCGTCCGTTCTCGGCGACGAGATCCGCGCCGCGCACATACGTCCGACCAGCGACCAGCAGCTCCTCGGCCGGGAAGCGCGTGATCACGTCGTATCCGGTCGCGGTCACAACGACCTCCTCCTCGATTCGCGCAGCCGAGCGCCCGTCCGTCGCGGCGCAGTACGTCTCGAGCGCGAACACCATTCCCTCCTCGAGCTCGACGGGGTTGTCGAGGGAATGGACTCGGGAAATCATCGGCGATTCGTAGAGGCCCACGCCGATCCCATGACCGAACTGCAGGCCGAAGCAGGTCTCCTCGTCGGGGAACCCGAGCTCCTCCGCGGTCGGCCACACTTCGGCAATGCGGTCGGTGGTCATCCCGGGCCGCACGAGCTCGATTGCCGCATCGAGCCACTCGCGGCACCGCCTGTAGGCGTCCAGCTGAGCCGGGCTGACGCCGCCCACGTTGAACGTGCGGTAATAGCACGTCCGGTAGCCCATGAACGAATGGATGATGTCGAAGAAGGCCTGGTCTCCCGGCCGCAGCAGCCTGTCGGAGAAGACGTGAGGGTGCGGGTTGCAGCGATCGCCGGAAACGGCGTTGACCGCCTCGACCTGCTCGGAGCCCATCTCGAACAGCAGCTGGTGCGCCCGCGCGACGATCTGATGCTCGTACACGCCCGGCCGGAGCATCCGGTAGATCTCGTCGTAGACGGCGTCGACCAGTCCCGCTGACTGATCGAGGAGCGCGATCTCCTGCTGTGTCTTGATCTTGCGCGCCGAGAGCATCACCTGCGATCCGTCGGTCACGCGGACACCGGCGCGCTGCAGCGCTTCGATCGTGACCAGGTCGGCCATGTCGATGCCGAGCGGCTCGTCCTGGAGACCGCGCTCGCGGAGCTCGTGGGTGATCTTGGCCGCAAGTCCGTCCGGAATCCCGGTCTCGTCCGGCATCGCGCCCCGCATGGGTGCAACGCCGGCACGGAAGTTCTCTGGCGGCAGCCACGGCGCGAAGAGCTGGTGGTGACGCGCGGCCGAGCCGAAGTCCCACAGGATCGGGTCATCACCGCGGGCGAGGAGCGTGAAGCGGGCATTCTTGTCCCGCGCCCACTCTCCGATGTGCGTGCTGGTGACGTATCGGATGTTGTTCGGGTCGAAGAGAAGCAGTGCACCGAGGTCGGAGGCCTCGAGCGCGTTTTTCGCGCGCGCTAGCCGCTCATGGCGCAAGCGTGGGAAGTCGATCCGCTGCTCCCAGTCCACTGCGCGTGTCGCGTCGGGCGAGCCGACGGTTCGTGGTGCGGTCACCGCGCCACCTCCTTGCTGGCGGAGCTCCGTCGATCGAGATAGAGCGCCATGAAGTCGTCGTCTGCGTAGCCGGCCTCTGCCGCGGATCGAAGAAGGGCCTTCAACTCATGTGCGAGGGGGAGCTCGACGCCAGTCCGGCCGGCCACGTCGAGCACCAGGTCGATGTCCTTTGCCATCAGGTCGGTCGTGAACGTGGCCGAAAAGTCGTCGGCCAGGAGCGGCTCCGTCTTGTACTTCACGAACGGCGCGCCGGCCGCCGAGCTGCCCATCACCTCGAGTAGAGCCTCCCGTGACACCCCCGACGCCTCACCGAGCACGAGCGCCTCGGACATCAGCTCGGCCAGACCGGCGATCATCAGATTGATCGCGAGCTTCACGATGCGCGCCTGCTCGGCGGCGCCGACGTAATGGATCGTCGGGCCTATGGCGCGCAGGAGCGGCTCGACGCGCTCGAGCGACTCTCTTGGCCCGGACACCATCAGCACCAGGTTGCCGGCCCGCACGACCCCCGGATTGCCGCTCACGGGGGCGCGCAGATAGTCGACGGACGCCTCGTCCGCCACTGCCGCAATCCGCCCCGAAACGGCCGGAGAGACGGTGCTCAGGTCGACGAGGGTCGTTCCAGGTCGCGCTGCCGCGAGGACGCTCTCGGCGACCTGCTCAAAGGCCTCGTCGTCGGCGAGCGAGGTGAGTACGACGTCCACTTCGCCTGCCAGATCGGAGGGGGTGGCAGCGACCGTCGCGCCGCGGGCCACGAGTTGCTCTGTCTTCTCGAGGGTCCGGTTGTTGACCAGGAGCGGATAACCGGCCTCCAGGACCCGCTCTGCGATCGCCGTGCCCATGTTGCCGAGACCGATCAGCCCCACGGTGAGACGCGGGTCCTGAGAGGTTCGCACTGTTCAGTATGAATAAACGAACGACCGGCCCTGGTCAAGTCGGTGCGCTTCAATACCGGGGCTCCTGTACAGCCATACCGGACGCGGGAGGTTCTGCCTAGCCGGCGGCGACGCGGGCGATCGTCTTGTCGGCCAGCCGGTCGAGCGCCTGCACCGAGAGCTCGAGGTGCTCGTCCTTCGTGTCCTCGAGCTTCGTGTGCGAGAGGCCGCGCAGGCTCTGGACGAAGAGCATCACCGTCGGCACGCCCGCCCGGGCGACCTCGGCCGCGTCGTGCAGCGGGCCGCTCGGCAGGCGGTGCGACTGGCCCGCGACCTCGCGGATCGACTCGTCCGCGAGCTCGATCAGCGCCTCGTCGAACAGGATCGGCTGGATGTTCCAGATCCGCTCCCACTCGACCTCGACGTCCTCCTCTTGCGCGAAGCGACGCGACGCCGCCTCGGCGTTCGAGAGCATCTCGGCCAGCTGATTCGCATCGAGGTGCCGCTGGTCGAGCAGGCACTCGGCCGTCTCGACTACCGAGGTGACGATCCCCGGCTTCGTCACGACCCCGCCCATCGTGCAGACGGCGCCACCGCCGGCGCGCTGGGCGATCGCCGGCAGCTCGAGCTCGAGCTTCGCCGCGCCGGCCAACGCGTCGCGCCGCTTGTCCATCGGCGTCGAACCGGCATGGGCAGCCTGGCCGCGGAAGGTGACCTGGTGCCGCTCGACCCCGAATGTGCCCAGCACGACCCCGAGGGGCAGGTCCATCGACTCGAGCACGGGCCCCTGCTCGATGTGCAGCTCGAGGTAGGCGGC